>JASLEW010000177.1 GCA_030150965.1 Thermoanaerobaculia bacterium
TCCCGGCGCCCCGCCGGCGGCAGCCGCCGCCACCGCCGAGCCGCCGCCGCAGCCCGGCCTCTACGTCGGGCCGGAGAGCTGCGGCTCGAGCAGCTGCCATGGCAGCGTCGTGCCGCACAGGGAGCTGGGGGTCCGGCAGGACGAGTACTTCATCTGGCAGAAGCGCGACCTGCACGCCCAGGCCTACGGCGTGCTGTTCAACGACCGCTCGCGCATCATCGCGCGGCGCCTGGGCATCGCGCAGCCGGCGGAGAGCCAGGTCTGCGTCGGCTGCCACGGCCTGGTGGTGCCGGCGCGGCAGCGCCGCGGGCCGCTCGAGGCCGAGGACGGCGTCTCCTGCGAGAGCTGCCACGGCCCGGCGAGCGGCTGGCTGGAGGGGCACCGCTCGGAGAGCTGGACCCACGCGCAGTCGGTCGCGGCCGGCATGACCGACCTGCGCGACCTCGGCGTGCGCTCCCACGTCTGCCTCTCCTGCCACCTCGGCGACCCCGACAAGACGGTCAACCACGACCTCATCGGCGCCGGCCACCCGGTGCTGGCCTTCGAGCTCGACAACTACTCGGAGGCGATGCCGGCGCACTGGCTCCCCTTCGCCGACCGCAGGGAGCGGCTTGCGGCCTCCGGCCTGGGTGACACGCACGGCACCCGCGCCTGGGCGGTCGGGCAGGCGGCGGCCTTCCGCGCCGCCCTCGATCAGCTGGCCCGCCGCGCCCGCGCCGGCGGCGACCGCTGGCCGGAGTTCTCCGAGCTGAGCTGCGACGCCTGCCATCATTCGCTCGCCCAGGAGCGCTGGCGCACGGCGCGGCCGGCCGAGCTGCCGGGGCAGGCGCCGCACGCCCTGCGCCCCGGGCTGCCGCGCTTCAGCACCTCCCGCTACGCGGTGCTGCGGCAGCTGGTGGGGGTCGTGGCGCCCGAGCGGCAGGCGGCGCTCGACGCCGCCGTGGGCCGCCTGGCCGGCCAGATGGCGCGCTTCGACACGCCGCGGGAGGAGGTGGCCGCCGCCGCCGAGGCGCTGAGCCGGGAGGTGGCGGGCCTCGTGCCGCTGCTCGACCGCGTGCGCTGGGACGAGGCGCAGACGCGGCGGATGCTCGCCGCCCTCGCCCGCGACGAGGGCGGCCTGGAGACCGCCGACTACGCCTCGGCGCAGCAGGCGGCGCTGGCGGTCCAGACCCTGGTCAGCCAGCTGCACGCCGGCGGCGCGCGGCGCCTCCGCACCGGCCTGGCCGCCGCCGCCGAGGGGCTGGCGGCCGAGCTGCAGAGCGCCTACGACTTCGACGCCGGCCGCTTCGCCGACCGCCTGGCGCAGCTGGGCCGCGAGCTGCGATCGGCGCCCTGAACAGCGCCCGGGGCGGGCTGTAGTAACGTACGCGCCATTGGCGGAGCCCAACCCACCGTGAAGCTGGTCGCGAAGTCCGGTAGCCAGTCGCTGGAGATCCCGTCCGGCCGCACCCTGGTGGTGGGCCGCACCGACGACTGCGACCTGCCGATCGCCGACGCCACCGTGTCGCGCCGGCATGCCGAGCTGGACCTCTTCGCCGGCCAGCTGCGCCTGCGCGACCTGGGCTCGACCAACGGCACCTTCGTCAACGGCGAGCGGGTGGACGAGGCGACCGCCGCGCCGGGGGCCGAGATCGCCTTCGGCAAGGTGGGATTCGAGCTGCGCTCCGGCGACACGCCGGTGCCGCCGGAGTTCGTCGGCCTGGCGGAGGACCTGCCCAGGGGCACCGTCCTGCGCCAGGTGAAGCTCCAGGGCACCGCGGGCGTCGCCGCGCAGCTCGACGCGGCGCCCCAGGGGGGCGCGGCGCTGCGCGTCGGCGGCCGGACGGTGGCCGCCCGCCAGGAGAAGAAGCTCGGCCTGCTCATCGCCATCGCCCAGGAGCTGTCGCAGCAGGCCGAGGTGGACCGGCTGCTGGAGCGGGTGGTGGAGCTCACCTTCCAGGTGATGAGCGTCGACCGCGTCGCCATCCTGATGGCCGATGCCGGCGGCGAGCTCCTGCCGCGGGTGGCGCGCCACCGCACCGGCGGCGCCGCCCACGCCGGGCCCGGGGTGCCGCGCTCGATCGCCCGCCAGGCGGTCGAAGAGCGGGCGGCGCTGCTCATCCACAACGCCGCCGACGACAGCCGTTTCGCCGGCGCCTCGGTCTTCCTGCAGAGCGTCAAGAGCGCGCTGTGCGCGCCGCTGCTCGGCCGCGACGGCGCGGTGCTGGGGCTGATCTACCTCGACAACCAGGCGGTCACCCACTCGTTCAGCGAGGAGGACCTGTCGTTCCTCAGCGCCTTCTCGGCCATCGTGGCGGTGGCGATCGAGAACAGCCAGCTGATCGAGCGCGTGCGCCGCGAGGCGGTGGTGCTGTCGAACTTCCAGCGCTACTTCGCCCCCGACCTGGTGCAGCAGATCGCCGGCGCCCAGGGGGCGGTGCAGCTGGGCGGCAGCAAGCGCGACGTGGTGGTGCTGTTCTCCGACATCCGCGGCTTCACCCCGATGTCGGAGCGGATGAGCCCGGACGAGATCGCGGGCCTGCTGACCGACTACTTCTCCGAGATGGTGGACGTGGTCTTCGCCCACGGCGGCACGCTCGACAAGTTCATCGGCGACGCGGTGATGGCGCTCTGGGGGGCGCCCCTCGCCCGCGCCGACGATGCCGACCAGGCGGTGCGCGCCGCGGTCGCCATGCAGCGCCGGGTCACCTGGCTCAACGAGGAGTGGGGGCGCCAGGGGCGCCAGACGATCGCCGTCGGCATCGGCATCAACGCCGGCGAGGTCTTCGCCGGCAACATCGGCAGCGACCAGCGGCTGGAGTACACTGTCATCGGCGACCCGGTCAACACGGCATCCCGGCTCTGCGCCAAGGCGGGCGGCGGCGAGATCCTGCTCTCCGAGCAGCTCTACCGGCGCCTGACCGACCCGCCGCCGGTGCGCGGCCTGGACCCGCTGCCCCTCAAGGGCAAGGCGCAGGCGGTCGCGGTCTACAGCGTCGCGCTCTAGGCCGCCGCGGCGACCGGCACCAGAGGCGCTTCCCTTGACCGACGAGACCGCCCCCGGCCCACCCGCCAAGCCCGTCCCCGGCGCCGGCGCCCCCGGCGACGGCCCCAGCGCCGGCGATGCCGGCACGGTCGTCTGGTCGCCGGCCCCGGCCTCGGCCAGGGTGCCGCCGCCGGCCGCCGGCCAGCCCGGCACCGAGGCCATGCCCGGCAGCCCGCGGCGAGGGACGCCGCCGGTGCAGGCGACCGAGCGCCTGGCGCCGCCGGTGGGCACGGCCACCGCCACGCCGCCCGCCACCCCCGGCGCTCCCGGGGCCGGCGCGCCGCTCCCGCCCGCCGGCCGGCACCTGGAGATCGGCGAGGTGCTGGCCGGGCGCTTCCGCCTGGTGCGCTTCATCGGCCGCGGCGGCATGGGCGACGTCTACGAGGCCGAGGACCTGGAGCTGGGGGAGCGCGTCGCCCTGAAGACGGTGCGCGCCGAGATCGCCCACCTGACGGGCGCCATCGACCGTTTCCGGCGCGAGATCCACCTGGCGCGCAAGGTCACCCACCCGAACGTCTGCCGCATCTTCGACGTCTTCCGCGACCGCCCGGGCGAGGCGGGCGATGCGGGCGGCGGCCGTGCCGAGGTCACCTTCTTCAGCATGGAGCTGCTCGACGGGGTGACGCTCGAACGGCGGCTGCGCGAGGGCGGCCGGATGACCACCGCCGAGGCGCTGCCGATCGCGCAGCAGCTGGCCGAGGGCCTGGGCGCCGCCCACCGCGTCGGCGTCATCCACCGCGACTTCAAGCCCGCCAACGTGATGCTGGCGGCGGCCAGCGGCGAGCCGCGGGCGGTGATCACCGACTTCGGCCTGGCGCGCACCTACGACGACGGCGAGAACCTGACGCTGCGGGGCGACATCCTGGGCACGCCGGCCTACATGGCGCCGGAGCAGGTCACCGGCTCCGAGGTGACGGCGGCGACGGACATCTACGCGCTGGGCTGCGTGCTCTACGAGATGGTCACCGGCGCGCCGCCCTTCGTCGGCGCCAACTCGTTCTCCACCGCCTTCAAGCGCCTCCAGGAGGATCCGCGCCCGCCGCACCACAGCGTCCCCGGGCTCGATCCGGCCTGGGACGCCGTCATCCTGCGCTGCCTGGAGCGCGCCCCGGCCGACCGCTTCGCCGCGGCGCGCGAGGTGGCGGCGGCGCTCGCCGGCGGCGGCGGGCGGATCGCCCGGGG
>JASLEW010000216.1 GCA_030150965.1 Thermoanaerobaculia bacterium
GGCGGCCCTCTTTGTATCTAGTGTCCCGCACGGCCAGTTCGTATGGTATTCGCTTGCCCTCCGGCTTCCTGGCCAGGCGCGCCGACGCAAGCGTAGCAGGGACTACGGTGAGGAGGCGCAACGCCGCCAGGGAGCCGGAGGGCAAGCGAATACCATACGAACTGGCCGTGCGGGACACTAGATACAAAGAGGGCCGCCGGTCTGCTGCCCGGCGGCCCAAGGACAAAACGGACGCTTGGAAGGCCTGGAGCGGCCCGCCTAGAAGAGGTCGCGGCTCATTCGGCCACACCCCGGATGTAGGACGGGTCGCCGGTGGATGGCGTCAAGACCTGCGCGGCGGTGATCGCCTTGCCGCTCTTGACGACGACTTGGACGGTGAAGCCGTTGGTCACGCCGCCGCTCGGCAGCGGGTGGTTGGCCGGCAGGAACTGCCGCACCTTGCCGGGCGGCAGGCTGACGTTCGAGACGGTGCCGAGCACGGTGCCGTCGAGGTTGCGGTAGACCACGTCGTAGACGCCGTAGTCGGTGGTGCTGGAGTTGAACACCCAGAAGGTGGTCAGGTGATTGGCATCCTGGCGCAGGCCCACCAGGTAGTGGGTCTGGCCGGGCACCGCCGCGTCGCCGTCCGCGAAGGCCGCCATCGACTGGCCGAACCGGCTGGCCGGGTTGGCGTTGTTGTAGCTCTCGGCCTGCACCGTGGCGTAGGTGCCGTCGGTGGAGGCCGAGGAGACGGTGATCACGCCCACCACGTTGGACAGGTTCCACTGGCCGGCGATGGCGTTGACCAGGCGCTGGGTCTGGCCGGGGTTGAGCGTCAGGCCGACCGGCGGAGTGACCGGGGACAGCACGCCGGTACGGGTGAAGGTGAGGGTCACGGTCACCGGCGAGGTGCCGGTGTTGGCCAGCACCACGTCGGTCTGCCAGGTGCCGTTGTTGCTGAAGGCGCCGACCACGTACTGCGTGGTGGCGCTGGTCGGACCGACGGTCAGGAACGACGGATCGTTCGACGCCAGCCGCACGTTCTCGCCGTAGGGCACGAGGGTCGTGCCGGTGCTCTTGTTCTCGACCTCCACGCGGTAGTCGGAGGACGAGGTCAGGCCGAACAGGCTGTGGATGTCCTCCTGCTGGAACTGCCGCTGGCTGAAGGAGCCGACCACCAGGTCGGTGCTCGACTCGCCGATCATGCTGCCGGTGTCGTCGAAGAGGCGCACGTGGTAGGTGACCGGCGCCGAGGTCGGGTTGGTGACGCCGAAGTAGGCCAGCTCGGTGCTGTTGTCGTTGAGGCCGATCAGGTTCTGGAACGTGCTGGTGGCCGTGCTGGGGCTGCTCGAAGTCGCCGCCGTGGGCGCCAGCGACATGCTGGGAACGGTCTGACCGAACTGGCTGCCGTCGCTGCGCGTCACCGTGTTGTAGGAGGTGACGATGGGCAGCGGGTCGGTGGTCTTGACCGTCATGGTGACGAAGCCGCTGGTGTTGGACACCTGGAACAGGCTGTTCAACACGTCCGACGCGAACAGCGTGGCGCCCGGCTGGATGGTGGCGGTCGAGGTGGGAGGCGTGGCCGAGGGCAGGCCGCGCTTGAGGAACTGCAGCGTCACGCTCTCCGCCGCCGGACCGGGGTTGTGCAGATAGAGGTCACAGGACTGCACCAGGGCGCCGCGCGTCTCGGCCACCCAGGGCAGCACCACGGTCTGGAAGCTGGGCGGCGGCGGGCCGGTGACCGCGAACACCTCCTGCTGCGACTCGGAGGTGAAGTTGGCGGCGCTCACCGTCAGCGTCACCGTGTAGCTCTGCGCCTGCCCCCAGGAGTGGGTGACGGAGGCGCCGGAGCCGGTCGTGCCGTCGCCGAAGCTCCAGCTGTAGGTGGTGGCGCGGGTGTCCGTGGCGGTCAGAGTCACCGTCTGGCCGGTGGTGGCCGCGCAGGTCACGATGCCGAACTGGTTGGTGCAGCTCGGGCTGGTGAACGCCGGATTGAGCGGCGGCGGCCCGGTCTGGCCCTGCACCACGATCGTCTTGGCCAGCTCGCTGACGCAGAGGCCGAGCAGGCAGCTCGAGCCGGAGCCCGGGGCCTCGGCGTCGAGCTTGACCGTGTAGGTGCCGGCCTGGCTGTAGGCGTGGGTGGCGGTCACGCCGGAGCCGGACGTGCCGTCGCCGAAGCTCCAGGAGTAGGCGGTCGGGCTGCCGGTCGAGGCGCTGCCGTCGAAGCTCACCGTCTGGCCGACCGTCGGCGACGCCGGCGAGAAGGAGAAGGCGGCCTGGAGCGAGCCGCCGCCACCACCACCCCCTCCACCGCCGGAGGTGATGGTGATCACGGTGCTGCCGAACGCGCCGCTGCAGCCGGCGTTGCTGGCGCTCACCGAGTAGCTTCCGACGGCCGCCCAGGTGACGGTGATCGACGAGCCGGTGGAGCTGCCGCTGATCGAGCCGCCGTTGGCGGACCAGGACCAGGTCGCCGAGGGCGAGCAGTTCGTGGCGGTGGCGGCGAAAGTGTAGGCCGTCGCCGGGGCTCCCGAGGCCGGCCCGGCCACCGTGATGCGCGGCGGCTGGGTGTTGGCTGGAGAGACCACCAGGCCGGAGCTGTAGACGTAGGGGTTCTGCTCGCTCGCGCCGCGCCGCACCCGCAGGGCCGGTTGGTAGGTGCCGGCGACGGTGTAGGTGTGCGAGGTCACCGGCGAGGAATGCCCGGAGTCGGTGAAGTTCGGCGAGCCGCTGCCGTTGAAGGTCCAGTCATAGTCCCAGAACTGCGCGCCCTGGGAGGAGTCGCTGAACACGATCGGCGAGTTGACCGAGAACGCGCAGGGGGCCACGAAGCACTGCGGCGAGAAGCTGGCGATGAGCGGCGTGGTCCGCGTGATGTTGACCGCCAGGGTGGAGCTGGTGGCCCCGCCCAGGTTCACGCAGTTGCGCACCATCACCTGCACGTTGTAGGACCCGACCGAGGAGTAGGTGTGCACCGGGTTGGGTCCATTGATCGGGTCGTTGGTCCAGCCGGTGAAGCCGGAGCCGTCGCCGAAGTTCCAGTTCCACGAGGTCGCGCCCGCCACGTTGACGTGGAACTGCACGGTCCCCGAGGCGAAGGAGTCATTGGTCGGCGAGAAGCTCGAGGAGGCCGGGAGCGACGGCAGCGAGCCGAGGGTGAAATTGACCTGGCTCGTGGCCGGGGTGCCCGTGGTGTTGTTGAGCGTCAACGTCGTGGTGTAGGAGCCGGGGACCGCGGCATTGGCGCCGGAGTCCCAGGTGAAGGAGTTGGCCGCGGTCGAGGTGCCGCCCGGCGCCGCGTTGCCGCCGGTGGTGATCGCCCAGGACCAGGAGAGCGGCGGCTGGCCGCTCACGCTGTTGGCGGTGAAGGTCACCGGCTGGCACTGCAGCGGCGAGGCCGGCGAGATCGAAACGCTCGCCACCTGCGGCTGCGGCGGCAGCACGGTGAGCGGCTGGCTCAGCGCGCCGGAGCCGGTCCCGTTGTGCGCCGTCAGGCCGACGGTCTTCGCCCCCGCGGAGGCAAAGGTGACGTTCGCCGGGTTCTGCGCCGCCGAGGTCGACGGCGAGCCGTCCGGCGAGAAGGTCCAGCTCCAGCTGGTGGGCACGCCCGAGGACTGGTCGGTGAAGCTCACCGGGGTGCCGGGATAGATCTGCGACGGGCTCCAGGTGAAGGCCGCGCTGGGCGCCACCGCGCCGACGTGCTGGTGGACGTCGAAGAGGCTCTCCGCCGTGCGGTAGAAGTACTGGCCCCAGAACTTGCCGTGGCGCGGCATGATGTAGTTGAAGCCGGTCGCCGTGTTCGACATGTAGTACCAGCCCCAGTAGCCGCCCGCAGCGTTCGAGGGGGGGGTGATGTCACGCGGCGCCCGCGGGTTGCTCACGTCGAGCAGCCACTCGCGCTGCGGCGTCGGGCTGCCGCAGCTCTGGTCGCTGCCCAGGTACAGGAACGGCGTGCTGCCGCTGAACGAAAGGGTCAGCAGGTAGGTGGCCGTCGCCGAGGTGTCCGCGGTGTCGGTATAGGTGGAAAGCACCGGCGGCGCGCTGGTGCAGGTGGAGGTGATGCAGTTGACGTCCAGGATCTGGAGCTGGAAGGGCGACCCGGCAGGCGAGGCGAAGTTGGGGAAAGCACGCGCCGCCAGCAGGTAATGGCCGCTCGAAGGGTCCTTCCACAGGGCGATGCCGTGCACGCCGAAATTGTTGATGGCGTTGAGCTTGTGAACCGGGTTCGTGGGGTTGGTGACATCCCAGATATCGACCCCGACGTTCGAGACGTAGCTGGCGGCGAGGAAATTGTCGGCGCCGGCAATCAGGACCGGCGCGGGCGCCCCGTTGGCGAGCGGCAGCTTGCCGACGTAGACGCCGGGGCAGGAATCGCCCGGCACCGAGTCGCGGCAGCCGGTGTAGCGCTCGGCGGCGTCCATGTTGTAGATCTGGACGCCGGGCGGAATCAGCTGCTGGCCGCTGGCGGCGAAGAACGCGTAGTGCGTGCCGCCGAGCGTGGTCGAGAAGACCGACGAGCCGTCGCCCGGAGCGTTCTGATAGAGCAGCTTGGGCAGGCTCTTGTTGGTGAAGTCGATGATCGCGAAGCCGGCGTCGCCGATGCTGGCGATCGCGCCGATGGTGTCGACCCCCTTCGGCAGGCTGATGTCCTGGATGGGCGTCTTCTCTTCCGCCGGGTTCCAGGAGGGGAAGCTCTGATAGGTGAGGTAGCTCTGGAAGACCGGCTTGCCGCCGGCGGCCACGTTCCACACCTTGACGCCGTAGTCCATCGCGGTGAACGCCCAGCCGTTCTGGATGTCGATCGCGAAGTAGTACGGATTGGCGCTGTAGAAGCCGGTGAACTCGTTGAAGGCGGTCACGTCGCGGCTGTCGCCGAAGGGAGCGGTGTCCACCGGCTGCAGCTCGCCCCAGAAGCTCTGCGGCACCGGGGTGGCCGGCGTCTTGCACGCATCGAATCCACAGCTGGCGAAACGGTTGCAGGTCTGGGCCGCCGCCGGCCGGGCCGCGCCGCTCAGTCCGAGGACCGCGAGCAGGCCGAAGGTTAGCAGGAGCATCCGCCAGGGCGTTCGACGGGCAGTTCGGAACCGGGAGACTCTCGGACGCGGACTTCTCATGGCGAACATTCCTCCTTGACCAACAACCGGGGCAGAGCTCGCGGGCCGCCGCCGGCCGGCGCGTCGAGCGTGGCGCCGAGGCTTCCGCCTCCGGAGTCCACACGCGCCGAAACCAAATTCCTGCTTCCTCGCGTTTCGCCGCCTAGCGGACAGCTTCAAACGGCACCCGGACGTCAGGCCGCGGCTTGAACCCATCTGAAAGGTGACCCTTCCAATCTGGCACCCATCCCGGGCGGATGAGGACCAGGTTGCAAGAGCCGATTTTGGGATCGGCCCGAGAGGGAAGCGGACCCGGCCTCTCGAACGGAGAGGCCGGGCCCACTGGTTTGGATTACGGCACGAAGTGGCTGGCAGCGCAGGCGCTGTCAAGCCGGATGGCGTCGACACCCACGGCGTAATGGCCGTTGGACGCCATCGTCGCGATCACGTACGCCTGGGCGGCGGCCGGATCGACCGGCGGCAGACCGGGGGCCGCCGACACCGTCGTGTTCAGGTCGAGGTAGAGCCAGCCGAAGTCGTAGGGCACCGGCAGGGTGCTGCCTCCCACCTGCGTGCGCTGCGTCTCGGCCGGGAACGGAATCAGCCCCACCGAAGGCGGCTGCGGCGAAACCGGAACCGTCGTCGGCGTGACCGGGTGCTCCTGCTCGTCGAAGATCACGATCCCTTCCTGACCGAGCGGGTACCAGGGCGGACGCACGCCTTCCGTCGCCGGACAGGTGAACGAGCCCTGCGCCACCTTCGAGTCGCGC
>JASLEW010000239.1 GCA_030150965.1 Thermoanaerobaculia bacterium
GGCCCGGGCGGGCCGCCCGTCAGGTCCACCGCCGGGCCGACCTCGACCGTGGCGCCCAGGGCGCACAGCCGCTCGCGCATGGCGCGCAGGCCGGTGCCGCCGCCGGCCTCGCCGGCGCCGCCGCGGCCGTCGTCGGCCACCTCCAGCAGGATGCCGCCGGCGGCGCGGTCGAGGGTGATGCGGCAGACGGCGGCTCCGGCGTGGCGGATCACGTTGGTCACCGCCTCGCGCACCGCCAGCGCCAGGGCGGCCTCGGCAGCCGGCGGCAGCGCCAGGGGAAGGGTGAAGTACTCCGGCCGCACCCCCGCCCCCTCCAGCGCCAGGCGCGCCCGGGCCAGCTCCGCCGGCAGGCCCTCGGAGCGGTAGCCGGCCACCGCGCTGCGCACCTCGCGCAGCGCGTCGCGGGAGATCTGCTCCACCTCGCGGATCTCGGCCGCCGCCCGCTCCGGCGCGGCGGCGAGGAGCCTGCCGGCCAGCTCCGCCTTGAGGGCGATCGACGACAGGGTGTGCCCGAGCAGATCGTGCAGGTCGCGCGCGATGCGCTCGCGCTCGGCGATGCGCACCAGCTGCTGCACCTGCTCCTGCGACTGACGCAGCCGGTCCGACGTCCTGCCGAGCTCCATGAAATGGACGTTGACCCCGCCGACCATCAGCGTGAAGAGGACCGCCGGGCCCCAGAACCAGGGGCTGAGCCGCAGCGCCCAGCTCTCGATCCCCACCAGCAGGATCACCGCGGTCAGGCAGGTCACGGCCCGGCGCGGCGGCCCGAGCTTGCCGGCGAAGGAGGCGGCATAGACGATGAAGACGCTCGCCGCCGGGTTCCAAGGCGCGAGGCCGGCGCCCAGCGCATGCATCGCCGCCATCGCCAGCAGCAGCCTCCGCCCCGCCGCCCAATGGGCATAGAAGTACAGCACCAGGAAGACCGCGACGGCGGCGACGCTGACCGGCCGCCACCGCGCGAGGTCCGGCTCGATCAACGCATCGGCCAGGAAGAAGGCGGCGTAGACCAGCCAGACGTAGGGTGTCCAGCTCAGCCGTGGATCCTTGGGCAGGAGTCGCAGCATCGTGTCGATCTCGCCGTTCCCGGCGGCGGCACCCGGCCCGCCGCCATGAAGAGGGGCCGGCCGGCGCCGGGCGCCGGACCGGCACCGCCATGGTACCGCCGCGGGCGCCCCTATCCGTAGGTGCGCCCCTCGTCGCGCAGATAGCCCCACCGCGCCAACGCCAGCATCAGGGCGGTGAAGGCGGCCAGATACAGCACCGCCCGCCACGCCGGATCGTGGCTGCCGGCGCCGAGGACGCCGAGCGCCAGCTGCGCATAGTGGTAGGCCGGCAGCCAGCGCCCCGCCTGCCGCATCGCCGGCGGCAGCATCGGGAACGGCAGCCAGAGCCCCGAGGCGAACGCCACCGGCAGCGACACCAGGTTGCACACCACCGGGGCCGAGTTGGGGCCGGCCCAGTAGCCGAGGGCCAGGCCGAGCGCAGCGAACGGCACCGCGCCGCACACCAGGACGATCCCCAGCTCGACCATCGTCGCCGGCGCCATCCGCACGTGCCCGAGGCCCAGGCCGAGGGCGAAGAGCAGGATCACCACCAGGGCGCTGAAGGCCAGGCTGGTCGCCAGCTTCCCGGCGAAGAGCGCCAGCGGCGGCATGGGCGTGGCCCGCTTGAGCAGCAGCCAGCCCTGCCCGCGCTCGGTGGCGATGCCGATGCCGAAGCCGAAGAGCGCGGCGTTCATCACCCCGAAGGCGCCGTAGGTGGCGAGCATGTAGGTCGAGACGGCCAGGCCGCCCACCGCGCCGAGGTGCATCGACACCCCGAACAGCAGGTAGAACATCAGCGGAAAGGCGAGCAGCGGCACCACGTAGGCCGGCAGGCGCAGCGCCTTGAGGAACTCGCACTTCGCCTCCAGCCGGTAGATGCGCGCCAGGCTCCGGAGATCGCGGACGGCGCCCGCGGCGCGCGCGCCGCGGCCCCCTGGCCGCGGCGGCGCCGCCGCCGGCGCGGGGCTCCCCAGGCTCATCACGGTTCCGCTCATGCCACGGCCTCCTTCCGTTCCAGGTCCCGCCCCATCCCCGCCGCCGCGCCCGCGGCGCCAGGCGCCAGGCCGCCGGTGAGCGCCAGGAACGCCTCCTCCAGGCCGGCGCCGCGCACCTCCAGGCCGGTGAGCGCCGGATCGGCGGCGAGCAGCGCCGCCACCAGGCGTTCCGGCTCGGCGGCCAGGATCTCGCTGCGCTCGCCCTCGCGGCGTACGGAGCGCACGCCCGGCAGGCGCTCCAGCTCCCGGTCGGCGAGCGTGGTGCTGCAGCTGACCGTCCTGCCGGCCACCCGGGCCTTGATCTGCCCGGGGGTGCCCTCGGCGAGCACCCGGCCGTGATCGATCAGCACGATGCGGTCCGCCAGCTGATCGGCCTCTTCCAGGTTGTGGGTGGTGAGCAGCACCGCGCCGCCGGACCGCCGCCGCGCCGCGATGCGCTCCCAGAGGGCGCGCCGGGTCTCGACGTCGAGGCCGGCGCTCGGCTCGTCGAGGAACAGCAGCTCCGGGTCGCCGCACAGCGCCAGGGCGAAGAGCACCTTCTGCCGCTGGCCGCCGGAGAGCTTGCCGAACGGCCGCTCCTCGAGCCCCCTGAGCCCCGCCGCCGCGATCACCTCGGCGAGCGGCAGCGGCCGCGGGTAGTAGCTTGAAAACAGCCCGATGTGCTCGCGCACCCGCAGCGTCTCCGGCACCCGGGCGATCTGCAGCATCGCCCCCATCCGCATCCGCGCCTCCGGCCGCGCCGGGTCCATGCCGAACACCCGCGCCGCGCCGGCGGTCGGCCGCACCAGCCCCATCAGCAGGCGCACGGTGGTCGTCTTGCCCGCCCCGTTGGGTCCGAGCAGCGCCACCACCTCGCCCCGGCGCACCTCGAAGTCCAGGTCCGCGACCGCCTCGACCGCACCGAAGCGCTTGCCGACCCATTCCAGCTCCGCCACCATCTCTTGCATCACAGCCTCCCCGGGGACCATGCCCCGTCCGTCTTCAGGAGGCAGTCTCGCAGGCCGGCCGGCGGCGTCCGAGGGCCGGCTGTCATCACTTCGGGCTGACAAAGATCACCTGGCAGAGACGGCTGTGCCCCGGCCGGTAAGGCGCCGGGGCACAGGACGGCAGCGGCCGGGAAGGGGAGCCGCTACGGGATCACGGGCAGGGCAGCGCCGAGGTGTCCTGCACCGGGGCGGCGGCCGTGCCGTTGGCGTTGAGGTACTGCCGCGACGCACCGGTCACGGTGTCCCGCACGTTCACCACCAGGCCGACGTTGGTGCCGGCCGAGAAGAACACCCAGTGCTTGTCGTTGAGCGCGCAGGCGTCGATCACCTTGACCAGCATCTCCGGGTTGGTGAGGCTGAAGAACCAGAACAGGCCGCCCTCGGCCACCCCCAGGCTATTGAGCGGAATGACCTGCCCCGCACCGGCGAGGGTGCCGGTGTCGTAGGAGACGGTGATCGCGTACCGGCCGCCGATGCAGAGGCTGGTGGCGGTGGAGGCGCAGCCGGCCTTCGGCTCCGCCGCCGGGGAGGAGCCGGCGGCCGCGGCGCGCACCGGGGCCGCCGCCTCGACGGAGGCGGCTGCCGCCGCCGGCAGGAGCGCCGG
>JASLEW010000756.1 GCA_030150965.1 Thermoanaerobaculia bacterium
GGACGAGGCGGCCGGGAAGACCGCCGCGGCGGGCGCAGGCGAGGCGGCAAAGCCAGCCGGAGCGGCGGAATCCGCGCCCGCGGCGGCGGCGCCCACCTCTCCCGCGGCGCCAGAAGCCGGCGGGGCGCCGGCCGCCGAGGGCACGGGGACGGCGGCGCCGGGCGCGCCAGGGCCGTCCGCTCCCGGATCGTCCGCTCCCGGATCGTCCGCTCCCGGATCGGGCACCGCTGGACCGGGCGCGGCGCGGCGGCCCGGCGGGGCAGGCCGGGAAGGCGGCGAGGTCGAGCGCCAGCGGCGCGAGCTGGGCTACTCCATCCGCCCCGACGGCATCATCGACGTCCACCGTCCGGACGAGCCCGACGAGCCGGTCAACTGACGGCCGGCGATGAAGCTCTACGCGATCGCCGACCTGCACCTGCGCTACCAGGTGACGCGGGAGGTCCTGGCCGCCATGCCGGCCTATCCGGACGACTGGCTGATCGTCGCCGGGGACGCCGGCGAGACCGAGCAGCACGTGCGCTTCGCGCTGGCGACGCTCGCCCGCCGCTTCGCGCGGCTGCTGTGGGTGCCGGGCAATCACGAGCTGTGGACCATCCCCGCCCATCCCGACGAGCCGCGCGGCGAGGAGAAGTACCGGCGCATGGTGGACCTGTGCCGCGACTACGGGGTGCTCACGCCGGAGGACCCGTTCGTCACCTGGGCCGGGGAGGGTCCGAGCTGCGTCCTGGCACCGCTCTTCCTGCTCTATGACTACACCTTCCGGCCGGAGGACGTGCCGCAGGAGGAGGCCATCGCCTGGGCCGCCGAGGACAACCTCCTCTGCTCGGACGAGGTGCTGCTGCACGCCGATCCCTATCCCGACAAGCCCGCCTGGTGCGCCGCCCGCTGCGCCGCCGCCGAGAGGCGCCTGGCGGCCGTGGGCGCCAGCCCGCTGGTGCTGATCAATCACTTTCCGCTGCGCTACGACCTCGCCGTGCTGCCGAGGATCCCGCGCTTCTCGATCTGGTGCGGCACCCGCCGCACCGAGGACTGGCACCGGCGCTTCAACGTCCAGGCCGTGGTCTACGGCCACCTCCACATCCGCGGCACCTACTACCGCGACGGCGTGCGCTTCGAGGAGGTGTCGCTCGGCTATCCCCAGAACTACGACACCCGGCGGCCGGTGGCCTCCTACCTGCGGGAGATCCTCCCCGGACCCCCGCCGCGAGACCCCGAGGCGCCGCCGCGGATCCCCGGGCTGCCGCCCCGATACGGGAGGTAGAGCCCGGCCTCGGAGGCCGCTCCAAGCCTCCGGCTGAGGCCGCGCCCCCATCGTCCTCGGCGCCGGAGGGAAGGGCGAGACGGCACACCTCGGTCAGGGACCGGTGCGTGCGGTCTCGCGGCACCGCTCAGAGGCTGCGGGTCAGGCTGCTACCAGGGGGAGGGGGCGTCTCCGGGAGCGTCAGAAGCCAGGCCCCGCCGGACGCGGCGGACCAGGCGCGCCGCCAGGAAGAGCCCGTGGAGAAGCGGCGCGGCGGCGGGAGGCAGCCGGCGGACGTGCACCAGCACCCGCAGCGCGCGCGTCCAGGTGCCGTCGGCCTCCGGCCGCTCGTCGCTCCACAGGACGACCAGCTGGCCCTGGCGGCCCGCGGCAGGAGCCGCCCTGGTGCCTGCCGGGCCGCCCGGCGCAGCGCCGAGCGGCGGGTGGCCTGCCGGCACCGCGCTCCCCCGCCGGAGGTGGAGGAGCACCGCGGTGGCGAGGAGAACCGGCAGCACGACCGCGGTGCCGCAGGCACCGGCCAGCCGATCGATCAGGCAACCGGCTCCGATCAGGGCAAGGCTCGAAACCACGTAAAGGGCTACGAGCCTCGCCGCGGGCCGCAGCAGCGGGCGGAGCAGCTGCAGCAGGAAGCTCATGGCTGGATCCTCGGCGACCCGGAGGGCCGGGCCGGGCCGAGGGAGCGCCGGGGCCCTGGCGGCCGGCGCCGGACGCTCAGCGCCACGGCAACCAGCAGCAGCGCCGCGGTCAGGCTCAGCCCGGGGGTCATCCAGGCTCGGCCCGCGGCTCCGTCCGGGCGATGGAGCGTTTCCGAATCCACGGGCCCCGGCCCGGCCTCGGGCGCCGCCGGCGCGGCGGGCAGCGGCGGCAGCCTCCCCGGAGCGCCGCGGCCCGCCGCCACCTCGGCCAGGGTGCGCCACCGGCGGCTGAACCGCCACGCGCCCAGGTCTCCCGCGGGCGGCGGGGAGGGAAGCCGTGCGGACGGCCAGGGGTCGCGGCCGAGCGGCAGCGGCGGCAGGGCGCCCAGGGCCCGCCCGGCGGTCACGTCGGCGCCGTCCACGGCGATCAGCGGCCAGAGGAAGCTCGCCGGTGCCGGCGCCACCTCCGGGACCGGTGCCGGCGCCGGCCGCGGCGTGGGCCGCCGCCGGCCGCCGATGCCGGGATCCATCCCCGCCACGTGCACCCAGCGGCCGAGGGGCATCGGCCGTTCCGAGAGGTAGGCCCGGCCCGCGAACGGCCCGGCGAACGCCAGGAGGCCGCGGCCACCCTCCCCGCCGGGGCAGTAGAGACCCAACCGGTACCCGCCGGCCGCCGCCAGCAACGGGCAGCCGCGGTAGCTGCGCAGCCGTGCCCACACCTCCAGGCAGGCGGGAGCGCCGCGGCCGGCCTGCCCACCCATGAAAGCCGGCGGGCCGGCCGTGCCGCCGCCGGCCTGCGCCCAGCGGCGGAAGCAGTGGGTGGCGAGCCAGGGTAGGAGCACGGCCATCAGCATCGTTCCCACCAGGGCCCGGCATCCCGCATGTTCTTTCATCGCGTCTCCTCTCCACGCGCCGCGCGGTCCACGACGCCCGCGCACAGCCCTTCCTGAAGAGGAAGACGGAAACGCCGCCGGCAAAGAGCGGTTGGAGAGAAGGCGCGAGAGCGCTCGGGCGCTCTCGGTCCGCACAGGACGCGGCGCCAGGCCGGTAGCGGCTCAATCTGCTCCCTCGCAGGCTGAGAGGTGCGAGGCCGGAACGCTCGCTCAGCAGGCTCACGCCGCGAGCCCCCTGCGCGCCGGAGAGGGAGGCGGATCGAGCCACCACTACCAGGCGCGCCAGGGGCGCCGGGCCGGGCGGCGCGGCGGCGCCTGCCGGCCGGGATAGAATGCGCCGATGGCGGCATCGCACGGCTGGGCGCTCGTGGACGAGGCGCGCAAACGAGAGCTCATCGCGGCGATCTGCGACGACACCGCCCCCCGCGGCCCGCTGCACGTCGAGCTGGACCTGACCGACCGCTGCAACGTCGCCTGCTACTTCTGCAACCAGCAGGACGTGCGCACCCGCGACCAGCTGCCGCTGCCCCGGGTGGTCGAGCTGCTCGACGAGCTGGTGGCCGGCGGCCTGCGCTCGGTGCGCCTGTCGGGCGGCGGCGACCCGCTCTTCCACCGCGAGATCGTGAGCGTCCTGGACGAGCTGACCGCCCGCGGCGTGGTCGTCGACAACCTGACCACCAACGGCGCGCTGCTCCATCCGCCGGTCGCCGAGCGCCTGATCGCCAACGGCTGCCGCGAGGTGATCTTCTCGCTCAACGCGGTGGACGCCGCCGACTATCACCGCATGATGGCGGTCAAGCCCGCGACCTTCGACCGGGTCTGCGCCAACATCCGCCACCTGGCGGCGGTGCGCGGCGCGGCTCCCGGCGCCCCGCCGCGGATCGTCGTGCAGTTCCTGATCGACCGCGAGAACCACCACCGTCTGCCGGACATGTACCGGCTGGGCGCCGCGCTCGGCGCCGACCGCCTGACGGTCGCGCCGGTCTTGGAGATCCCGCGCGAGCGGATCGACACGGGGGCCCTCCTGGGGGCGGACGAGGGCGAGCTGATCCGCGCGGCGCTCGAGGAGATCCTGGCGCTCGACCGCGAGGCCGGGCTGCTGCAGCTGGCCTTTCCCTACCAGGAGTGGAACGGCATCCTGCGCCAGGCGCGCTTCAAGACGGCGGGGCAGCTGGGCGAGCCGATCGCCACCGCCGGCTCGTTCAGCGAGCGCAACGGCCAGTGCTTCTTCGGCTGGTACACCGCCACCATCCGCGGCAACGGCGACCTCTACCCCTGCTGCATGCTGATGCATCCCGACTACCGGCCGCTCGGCAACGCCAGGACGGGGACCTTCGCCGAGCACTGGCAGGGGGCGGCGTTCACCCGCCTGCGCCGCGAGATGCGCGAGCTGCTGCTGCGCGGCGGGCGCATGTTCTACCGTCCCCGCCGCTTCCGCGCCCTCGGGCCGCAGTGCGTGAACGCCCACCAGTGCGGCCTGAAGAACATGTATTTCCGCACCGACGCCGCCTTCTACGCGGAGCTGGGACAGGCGCTCGACGCCCGCCGCGCCCGCGACGTGCGCTGGCTCGGCACGCCGCGCCAGGCGGCGCGCGCCGCCGAGGTGCTCGCCTTCCGCGTCTATCACGGCCTGCGCGTGCGCGCGCTGGCGCTGGTCTCCCGCCACCGGCGCCGTCAGGCCGGCGCCGGCTGAAACAACGCCGGCCCCATGGCGTATGTGCAGCCGGCCGGGGGATCGCCGCCGGCCGCTGCCGACCGCCGACGCTCAGTGCCAGGAGAAGCCATGAACCATTGCCAGAGAGTGCTGCTCGCGGCAGGCGCCGCGCTCGTCCTGA
>JASLEW010000281.1 GCA_030150965.1 Thermoanaerobaculia bacterium
TGATCGCGCGCGGCGGCGAGGTCCGTTTCACCGCCGCGCCGCGCGCCGGTGCCGCGGCTGGGCCGGTGCGGGTCGCCTTCGCGGTGATCGAGGAGCGCCCGCTCGGCGCGGACGCGGGCCGCGTCGCACGGCGCCTCCGGCCGCTCCTCGATCACCGCGAAGGCGACCCGCACCGGCCCAGCCGCGGCACCGGCGCGCGGCGCGGCGGTGAAACGGACCTCGCCGCCGCGCGCGATCAGCCAGGAGAGCTGGAGCGGCTGGGCTCCCCCGCCCGGCACCAGGAGCTCCTCGCTGCCGGCGCCGTCGGCACCGGTCATCCGCACCACCACGTCGGCAGGCGACGGGGTGATGGCGAGGCGCACCATGGTGCCCGCCGCGAGAGTCAGGCGCCGCTCCGCCGCGGCGTCAGAGGTGTCCACGGCAGCCGCCGGGGCAGGGGCGCCGACGATTCCGGCGCCGCCGGCGTCGCCGGCGCTCATCGCCGCACCCGCCAGGACGATCAGGCACCACAGCTCATTCCGCCGCTTCGCCAAGGTCGCCGTGCCTCCCGGTGATTTATAGCAAAGCCCGCATGCCTCGGGCCCGGCGGCACGGTGCAGCGCCGGCCGCCGTGCCGCCGTCGGCGAGGGCCTGGATTGTGCCAGGATTGTCGTGGAGAGCGCATGGCGGACGGCGACCAGGAGGTGGTGACGCGCTACCTGCGCGGCGAGCCGGAGGCGGTGGGCACCGTGGACGGCTGGATCTCGCGCGCCGCCTGGCCCTACCAGCGCCGCCTGGCGAGCCGCTGGGAGGACGTGCTCCAGGACGTGCGCCTGGAGGTCATCCGCCTGCTCGGCCAGGGCAAGTTCCGCGGCGAGTCGTCGCTGCGCACCTACCTCTGGCAGGTGGTCAGCCACACCTGCCTCGATCAGCTGCGCGCCCAGGGGCGCTGGCAGTGGGCGGAGCTCGACGGCCTCGACGAGGCCGGCCAGCTGGGCGGCAGCCCGCCTCTGGACGCCGGTCACGGCGACCGCGACCTGGTGCAGCGGGTGCTGCGCCAGGTCTCCGGCGAGTGCCGCGAGCTGTGGCGGCTGATCACCCTCGGCCACTCCTACCGCGAGATGAGCCAGCGGCTGGGGGTCGCCGAGGGGACGCTGCGCGTGCGGGTGCTGCGCTGCCGCGAGAAGGCGGTGGCGGTGCGCGGCCAGCTCCTCGCCGCGCCGGTGCCCGGCCGCCGTAACACCGCGGGCGCCGGATCGCCCAACCTTAGCGGAGGGGCGAATGATGGAGTGTGATCGAGTCGAGGAGCTGTTGCCGTGGCTGCTCAACGGCACCCTGGAGGCCGGCGAGCGCGCCCAGGTGCTGGAGCACCTGCGGGGCTGTGCGCGCTGCCGGCAGGCGCTTCAGGACACCCGCATGGCGTGGGGGATCTACGCCTGGCATCCGCCGGCGGAGGCGCTCGTCGCCTACGCCGGGAAGACGGGCGCCGACAGCGACAGCCCGGCCGCCGGAGCCGATGCCGCCCGTGGCGCCGGCGCCCCCCTCGCCGCGGGCGCCAGGGGTCAGAGCGACGGTGTGACGGCGCCGGCGCTGGACATCGGCGGACCCCTGGCCCCGGTCCTGGGCGAGCCCGAGACCTGGAGCATCGAGGAGCATCTCGCCGAATGCCCGCGCTGCGCCGCGGAGCTGGAGCTGGTGCGCACCAGCCGCCTCTTGGCGCAGGACGGCGAGGACGGCGTCCCGCGCGTCGCCATCCTGAGGCCGCCTGCCCCGCCTGCCGATCGGCCGGCGGCGGCCTCGATACCTGCCTCCGGGCCGCCGGCGGTTTTCTCCGCCAGCCGGCGTCAGCCCACGGCCACACCGGACGGCAGGGCCTGGCGCCGGGCCGCCCTCGCCGCCGGGCTCGTCGGCCTGGTGGCCCTGGCGGGCTGGCTCGAGAGCGTCCGCCACGCCCACTCGCTGGGCGAGCGCCTGGCCGCCCTGGAGGGCGGCGCCGCCTCGCAGACCGCTCAGGCCGCCCCTCAGGACAGCGCAGCCGCGCACGGCGCCACCGGTGCCTCCGCTGGCCCGGGCGCCGAGGGCACGGCCGCCGACCGGCTGCGCCGCCAAGCGGCCGACGCGGCCGCCCGCGTCGCCGCCCTGGAGCGGGAGAACGGCGAGGCCCGGGCGCGCCTTGCCGCGCTCGCCGAGCAGAGCCGGGAGATGAAGCAGCGGCTGGCTCAGATCGGTCCGACCGGTCATATCGGCACGACCGGTGGCCCCGCCGGCCGTGGCGGCGAGCCCGGAGGCCCCGGGCAGCGCCAGGCCCAGCTCACGGCGGCGGCCTCCATCCCGGGGATCGAGAGCGACGCCTGGGTGAACGAGGTCACCTCGACAGAGGAGACGACGCGCAGCGGCGAGGCGGCGGCACCCGAGGCCATCCCGCTCTCGGCCGGTGCCGCCACCCTGCTGCTCAAGGGGCGGAGCAGCACCCCCTACACCGCCTATGAGGTCGAGGTGTGGGACGCGCGCGACCACCGCGTGATCGACGCGACGCCGGTGCTCCGCCAGCCGCACGCGGCGGGCGAGGAGCTCGACGAGTTCGGCATCACCCTCAGGCGCCGCGCCCTGGATCCCGGCAGCTACGTGATCCACCTCTTCGCCCGCACCGGCGCCGGCCGGAAGCAGCTCGCCACCTACCGGTTGCGGATCTCCTGAGGAGAGGACCCGCCTGGCCGGCTCGGCCGGCGGAGCCCGCGGAGCTCAGGCGTGCCGCGCAGCTCACCTGAGTCGAGCGGATCGCCCGGCCGTCCTCCAACCCCCCTCTCCGCCCCTCCGGGGGGAAAGGGGGCGCCACGGCCAGCCTTCATGGCTCGGGGCAGGCCCGGCCGACGGCCCACGCACGAGCGTCTTCAGCGCGCCTGCCGCGCCGCCTCTTCGTCCGCCTCCCAGCCGCGCAGCAGGGCGATCACCTGCGGCGCCGTGCCGGCGCGGCGCAGGTCCGCGCGCAGCCGCGGCTGGCGGAACATCCGCGCCGCGGCGGCCAGCAGCTGCAGGCAGCCCTCGGGCCGGCGGTCCGGGCAGAGGAGGAGGAAGACCTGCTCGATCCTGGCCGAGTCCGGCCCGGTCAGGCCGGCGCGCAGCAGCCCCAGCGCCACCCGGGGCGCGGCCAGGTCGGGGATGCGCACGTGGGGCAGGGCGATGCCCTCCGAGAGGAAGGTGGAAGCCTCCTGCTCCCGCCGTTCGAGGAGCCGCAGGATGTCGTCGCTGGCCAGGCGCTGCTGCTTGCCGGCCAGGAGATCCACCAGCACCCGCAGCAGGTCGCGCTTGGCCACCGGCTGGTCGAAGAAGGCGACCGCATCGGGCGACAGCAGCGCCGACAGGCGCTGGCTCGCCGGGGGCGCCGCCGGCGGGCCGGCGGCGGGAGCGCCGAGCACCGACCAGCCCATGCCGGCCGCGCGGCGAGACGGCAGCTCGACGACGGCCCCGGGACCGCGAGGCGATCCCGCGGCAGGAGCGCTGTTTTCCGGGATCGCCGCGGCTGCCGGGGCCGCCACGGCCGGAGCCGGCGCACCCGCCTCCTGGACCGCCGCCTCCATGGCATCGCGCACGCCGGCCTCGTCCACCACCACCACCGCCAGGTGGTCGCCGCCGGCGATCAGCCGCTCGACCGGCGTGCGGCGGCCGAGCAGGCGCTGCCAGAGCGGCAGCTCGCCGGGGCGCCCGACCACCACGTGACCGACGCCGTACTCGCGGGCGAAGCGCAGGATGGTGTCGGCGATGTCCTCGCCCTTGAAGGTGAAGACCACCGCCCCGAGCTGATGGGCCAGCGCCAGGGTGTCGGCCAGGCGCCGGCGGGTGGCGGCGTCGAGGCGGGCCGGGTCCTCGTTCGAGGTCTGCACGTAGAGCGCGTACCAGGTGCGGTTGAGCTTGCCGGCGAGGCGCGAGGCGTAGCGCAGCAGGGCCGCCGCATCGGGGCTGCGCGAGGACAGGCAGACCACGATCTGGTCGGGCGCCTTGATCCCCTCCTCGCCCGGCGTGCGGCGGGCCCGGCGCTCGATGATCGAGGCGATCTCGCGCAGCGTCAGCTCGCGCAGCTGCTCCAGGTTGTTGGTGCGGAAGAAGTTGTCGAGCGCCTGCGCGGCGCGCTCGGCGGTGTAGACCCGCCCCTCCTCCAGCCGGCGGCGCAGGTCCTCCGGCGCCAGGTCGACGTTGACGATCTGGTCGGCGTCGGCGAGCACCCAGTCGGGGATCCGCTCCTTGACCTTGACGCCGATCAGCCGCTCCACGGTGTCGTACAGGCTCTCCAGGTGCTGGACGTTGAGCGTGGTGACGACGTGGATGCCGGCCTGCAGGATCTCCAGCACGTCCTGGTAGCGCTTGGTGTTGGGGCTGCCCGGGACGTTGGTGTGGGCGAGCTCGTCGACCAGCGCCACCTCGGGCTTGCGCGCCAGGACCGCCTCCAGGTCGAGCTCGCGCAGGCGGACGCCACGGTAGTCGATGGCCCGCGGCGGGATCTCGGGCAGCCCCAGGCAGAGCGATTCGGTGTCGGCGCGGCCGTGGGTCTCGACGATCCCCACCACCACGTCCATCCCCTGGGCCTTCAGGCGGTGGCCTTCGAGCAGCATCTGGTAGGTCTTGCCGACGCCCGGGCCATAGCCCAGGTACACCTTGAGCCGCCCACGGCGCGAGCGGTGGATCAAGTTGAGGAAGCTCTCGGCCGTGGGCGGAGTGGTCATCTCAGCCGCCACCGGCCGCCGGAGGCTCAGTTTGCCTCCCTCCGCGGCGCGGGGGAGGGCTCGGATCCGTGTGCGCGCTGCGTGGGCCCTGCGGGCTCGCACCTCCTTTTAGCGCCGCCGAGGGAGGAACCTGAGCCACCGGCTCGTGTCCCGGCAGCGGCCGGGTGTCGTCCAGATCCAGGTTCAGCTCCAGGACGTTGACCCGCGGCTCGCCGAGGACTCCCCACTGGCGGCCGGCGGTGTGGCGGGCGACCAGCTGCCGCACCACGTCCTCGGGCATGCGGCGCTCGCGCGCCACGCGCGGCACCTGGAACGCCGCGGCGGCCGGCGTCAGCTCCGGGTCGAGCCCGGAGCCGGAGGAGGTCACCAGATCGACCGGGACCGGCGCGCCGGGGCGCTCGGCGCGCGCCGCCGCCGCCGCCGCGCTCACCTGGTCCAGCAGCTTGCGGCTGGTCGGCCCGAGGTTGGTGCCGCCCGAAGCCTGCGGATCGTAGCCCGCTCCGGCCGCCGAGGGGCGGGGGTGGAAGTAGCCCGCCCCGGCGAACGGCTGGCCGAGGAGGCGCGAGCCCACCACCCTGCCCTGATGCCGCAGCAGGCTCCCCTCGGCCTGGCCGGGGAAGAGGAGGTGGGCCAGGCCGGTCACCGCCAGCGGATAGGCGACGCCGAGCAGCAGGGTCAGCACGGCGGTGACCAGGACGGCCGTGACGAGGTGTCGGGCGAGCTTCATGGATGCCTCCTGTGCGGCCGGCGGGACGGCGCCGCCTCCCGCTCGCGGGTGGGCCGGCGCGCTCATGCCAACCCCGCCGCGGCGACCAGCAGATCGATCAGCTTGATGCCGAGGAACGGGATGACGATGCCGCCGGCGCCGTAGATCAGCAGGTTGCGGCGCAGCAGGACCGCCGCGCCCAGGGGGCGGTAGCGCACGCCGCGCAGCGCCAGCGGGATCAGGGCGACGATGATCAGGGCATTGAAGATCACCGCCGAGAGGATCGCCGATTGCGGCGTGGTCAGGCGCATCAGGTTGAGCGCCGCGAGCGGCCCCTGCCGCGCGCCCTGGACGGCATACAGCGCCGAGAACATCGCCGGCAGGATGGCGAAGTACTTGGCGACGTCGTTGGCGATCGAGAAGGTGGTCAGCGCGCCGCGGGTGATCAGCAGCTGCTTGCCGACCTCGACGATCTCGATCAGCTTCGTCGGATTGGAGTCGAGGTCCACCATGTTGCCGGCCTCCTTCGCCGCCATGGTGCCGGTGTTCATCGCCACGCCGACGTCCGCCTGCGCCAGCGCCGGGGCGTCGTTGGTGCCGTCGCCGGTC
>JASLEW010000081.1 GCA_030150965.1 Thermoanaerobaculia bacterium
GTGCTGGCCGAGCGCGCGCCGGAGCGGGTCGCCGCGATGCTCGCGGTGCTCGCGGCCGGCGGCGCCTACGTGCCCCTCGATCCGCTGCACCCCCGCGAGCGCCTGCTGCACATCCTGGCGGACGCGGGCGTCGCGGTGCTCGTCGGCCGCCGGGAGGCGATGGCGGCGCTCGGCTGGCAGCAGGGGCCGGAGGTGGACTGGGCCGGATTGGCGGCGCCGCCGTCCGCAGGCTTGGAGGAGCTGCCGGCTGACGGGCCCGCGGCGGCGGAGAGCCTGGCCTACGTCATCTACACCTCGGGCTCGACCGGCGCTCCCAAGGGCGTGGCCCTCCCCCGGCGGGCGCTCGCCAGCCTCCTGCGGTGGCATCCGGCCGCGCTTCCCGGCGCGGCCAGGACCCTGCAGTTCGCCGCTCCCGGCTTCGACGTCTCGCTGCAGGAGGACCTCGCGACCCTCTCCTCCGGCGGCGAGCTGCTGGTGATCCCGGAGGAGGTGCGGCGCGACCCCGAGCGCCTGCTGCGCCTGATCGGCGACGAGCAGGTGGAACGGATCTTCCTGCCGGTGGTGGCGCTGCAATCCCTCGCGGCGGCCGGTGCGGTCGGTGCGGTCGGTGCGGTCGGTGCGGCCGGCGCGGCCACGGCCGCCGGGCGCGGCACCGCGGCGGCGAGCGCGCTGCGCGACGTGATCGCCGCCGGCGAGACGCTGCGCATCACACCGCCCCTGGCCGATTGGCTGGCGCGGATGCCCGGCTGCAATCTGCACAATCACTACGGTCCCAGCGAGAGCCACGTGGTGACGGCGCTGCGGCTCGCGGGTGACAGCCGCGGCTGGCCGCTGCTGCCCCCGATCGGCCGGCCGGTGCCCGGCGCGCGGATCGAGATCCTGGATGCCCGCCTCGCGCCGGTGCCGATCGGGGTGGTGGGCGAGCTCGCCATCGGCGGTCCGCCGCTCGCCCGCGGCTACCTGCGGCAGCCGCGGCTCACCGCCGAGCGGTTCGTCCCCGACCCCTACGTCCCCCATGCGGAGGCCGCGGGCGCGCGGCTGTACCGCACCGGCGACCTCGGACGGTGGCGGCCGGACGGCAGCCTCGAGCTCCTGGGCCGCGGCGACCGCCAGATCAAGGTGCGCGGCATGCGCATCGAGCCGGCGGAGATCGAGGCGGTGCTGGAGCAGCTGCCGGGGGTGGGCCAGGCGGTGGTGGAGGCGCGGGAGGACGGCGGCGGCAACCGCCGCCTCGTGGCCTGGTTGGCCGGCGATGACGGCGCCGCGCTCGATGCCGCCGGGATCACCCGCGCGCTGCGCTCCCGGCTCCCCGGGCCGATGGTGCCGGAGGTCCGGGTCCTGCCGGGGCCGATGCCGCTGACCGCAAGCGGCAAGATCGACCGCGGGGCGCTGCCGGAGCTGGCGGCGCTTGGCGGGAGCGGCGCGGCCGGCGGCGAGATCGTCCCGCCGCGCGATGCGATGGAGGAGATGCTGGCGGGGATCTGGTGCAGTCTGCTGGAGCGGCCCGCGGTCTCGATCGACGACGACTTCTTCGCTCTCGGCGGCCACTCCCTGCTCGCCACGCAGCTGGTGTCGCGCATCCGCGATGCCTGCGGCTGCGAGCTGCCGCTGCAGCGGGTCTTCGAGGCGCCGGTGCTGACGGCGATGGCCGAGGCGATCCGCGGCAGCGGCGAGGCGGCCCGGTCCGGCGCGGGGGCCCCTGCCGCTCCACCCCTCCGGCGGGTGCCCGGCGAGGCCGTCCGGGAGCTGTCGTTCGCGCAGTGGCGGCTCTGGTTCGCCGACCAGCTGCAGGGCGGCGCTCTCTACAACATGCCGATCGCGCTGCGGATGAGCGGCAGGCTCGCGCTGCCGGTGCTGTCGCGGGTGTTGGGGGAGGTGGAGAGGCGGCACCAGGTCCTGCGGACGGTGTTCCGCGAGAGGGGAGCCGATCGCGGCGATCGCGGCGATCGCGCCGATCGCGGGCAGCCGGGACAGGTGATCCTGCCGCCTGCAGAGTGCAGGGTTCCGCTGGTGGACCTGACCGGCCTGGCGGCGGTCCGGCGCGAGCCGGCCGCGCTGGATTGGATCGAGCGGGAGACGCGCCGGCCGTTCGATCTGCGGCAGGGGCCGGTCTGGCGGGCGCGGCTCTGGCGGCTCGGCACCCCCGAGAACGCCGAGGACGCCGAGCACCTGCTGCTCTTCGCCATGCACCACATCGTGAGCGACGGCTGGTCGCTGGGAGTGCTGGTGCGGGAGGTGGCGGCGCTCTATGCGGCGTTCGCCGCCGGACAGCCCTCGCCCCTGGCCGAGCTGCCGCTGCAGTACGCGGACTTCGCGGCCTGGCAGCGGAGCTGGCTCGCGGGCAGCGTGCTGTCCGAAGAGATCGCCTACTGGCGGCGGCATCTCGCGGGGGCGCCGCAGGTCCTCGAGCTGCCGCCCGACCGGCCGCGCGCCCTGGCGCGGAGCGTCCGCGGCGCCATGCGGCGCCTGGCGCTGCCCCGGGAGCTCTCCGCGGCGCTCGCCGCGTTCTCCCGGCGGCAGGGTGCGACGCTCTTCATGACGCTGCTCTCCGGCTTCAGCGCCCTGCTGTGCCGCCTGACCGGCCAGGACGACCTCACCCTGGGCACGACGGTGGCCGGGCGCAACCGCCTGGAGACCGAGCCGCTGATCGGCTTCTTCGTCAACACCCTGGTGCTGCGGCCCGATCTGTCGGGCGAGCCGCGGTTGCCGGAGCTGCTGTCGCGGGTGCGCCGGGAGGTGCTGGGCGCGTACGCGCACCAGGATCTGCCCTTCGACAAGCTGATCGAGGATCTGGCGCCGGAGCGGCGCCTCGCCCATACGCCGTTCGTCCAGGTGATGCTCACGCTGCAGAACGCACCCCTCGGCGGGCTGGCAGAGCTGGCGCTGCCGGGCCTGCGCCTGGCGCCCGTGGAGCTGGCGCAGGCGGCCACGCGATTCGAGATCGACCTGTCGCTCCACCAGGCCGCGGGGGTGATCGGCGGCGCCCTGACCTATTCGACCGATCTCTTCGACGGCGCGACGCTCGCACGCTGGATGGGCCAGTTCGAAGCCTTGCTGCGGGCGTGGTTGGCCGACGCGGACCTGACCCTGGCCGAGGTGCCGCTGCTGAGCGCGGCGGAGCGGCAGCAGCTGATCCGTGAGTGGAGCGGGGCCGCGGGGGAGGAGGCGGGCGACGCAGCCGGCGACGAGGCGGGCGCCACGATTCCACGCCTCTTCGCGGCGCAGGTTTCGCGGCGGCCGGACGCGGTGGCGGTGGTGTGGGGCGAGGAGCGCCTTAGCTATGGCGGGTTGGACCGGCTGGCAAACCGCCTGGCGCGCCGGCTGCGGGACCTGGGCATCGGCCCCGAGGTGCCGGTGGGGTTGTGCGCCGGGCGCTCGGTGGAGATGGTGGTGGGCCTGCTGGGGATCGTCGAGGCGGGAGGCGCCTACGTGCCTCTCGACCCGCGATCTCCGGTGGAGCGCCTGGCGCTGCTCATCGAGGACACGCTGCCGCCGGTGGTGGTCGGGCAGCAGCGCCTGCTGGCGGAGCTGCCGGTCGCGCCCTGGACGCGGGTCCTGGCCCTCGACGGCCATGATCGGAGCGGTGGGACCGGTGGGATCGCCGGGCTGGCCGGGGCCCGGGAGCACGAGGAGCAGGCGGCGGCGCTGTCGCCCGAGAACCTGGCCTACGTGATGTACACGTCGGGGTCCACGGGGCGTCCCAAGGGGGTGGGCGTGACCCACCGGGGCGTGGCGCGGCTGGTGCGGGACGGGAGCTTCATGCGCCTGGGGCCGCGGGAGGTGTTCCTGCAGCTGGCGCCGGTCGCGTTCGACGCCTCGACGCTCGAGATCTGGGGGGCGCTGCTGACCGGTGGCTGCCTGGTGGTGGCGGCGCCTGGCGCACCGTCCCTGGAAGAGCTGGGCCGGTGGATCGAACGGGATGGGGTGACGTCCCTGTGGCTGACGGCGGGCCTCTTCCACGAGATGGTGGAGCGGGACACGCCGAGCCCGCGCCCGCTGAGCCCGCTGAGGTCCTTGCGCCAGCTGCTCGCGGGCGGCGACGTGCTGCGGCCGCAGGCGGTGCGGCGGGCGCTGCTGGATCTGCCCGGCCTGCGGCTGATCAACGGCTACGGTCCGACGGAGAACACGACGTTCACCGCCTGTCACGGGATGGCGGAGGGCCCGGAGCCCGGCCGGTCGGTGCCGATCGGCCGGCCGATCGCGGGCACCGAGGTCTACGTGGTGGACGGTGCCTGGCGGCCGGTGCCGGTGGGAGTCGCCGGGGAGCTGCTGGCCGGCGGAGCGGGCCTGGCACGGGGTTACGGCAACCGGCCGGAGCTGACGGCGGAGCGGTGGGTGCCGGACGGTCTGTCCGGGGGCCGGGGGAAGCGTCTGTACCGGACGGGGGACCGGGTGCGGTGGCGGGAGGACGGGCGGCTGGAGTTCCTGGGGCGGTTGGACCGTCAGGTGAAGGTGCGTGGCCACCGCGTCGAGCCGGGAGAGATCGAGACGGCGTTGCTCTTGGACAGCCGTGTGCGGGAGGCGGTGGTGGTGGCGCGGGAGGCGGCGGAAGGGGACAGGCGCCTGGTGGCCTACGTGGTGCCGGAGGCGGGGTGCAGCCCGACGCTCGGTCAGGTGCGGGAGCGCCTGGGAGCGCGCCTGCCGGAGGCGCTTCTGCCGTCGGCGCTGGTGGTGCTGGAATCGTTGCCGCTGACCTCGCGTGGGAAGGTGGACCGCGCGTCGCTGCCGGCGCCGGAGGCGTCGTCAGCGGGGATGGCGGGGACGGCGGCGGAGCGGCGGGCGCCGCGCACGCCGGTCGAGGAGATCCTGGCGTCGATCTGGAGCGAGGTGCTGCGGGTCGAGCGGATCGGAGCGGACGACAACTTCTTCGATCTGGGCGGCCATTCGCTCCTGGCGACGCGGGTGGTCTCGCAGCTGCGCCGCGCCTTCGAGGTCGAGCTCGGGCTCGGCGAGCTGTTCGCGGCGCCGACCGTCGCCGGCCTGGCGGCGCGCGTGGAGGAGGCGGTGCGGGCGGGTGCGCGGCCGGTTGCGCCGCCGATCACGCCCATCGCTCGCTCCGCGGGAGTCGCCGCGGCTTACGAAGAGCGCGACGGCTGGCGAGGAGTGTCGCCCCGGCCGGCCGCGGCCGATGGGCGGGAGCCGCGGCCGATGGGCGACAGCCGCGGCCGGGAGGAAGAGGCCGCCGGCGAGCTGCCGCTGTCGTTCGCGCAGCAGCGGCTGTGGTTCATCGATCAGCTGGAGGGGGGCGCGCTGTACAACGTGCCGTTGGCGCTGCGGCTGAGCGGCGAGCTGTCGGTGGCGGTGCTGTCGCGGGCCTTGTCCGAGGTGGTGCGCCGTCACGAGGTGCTGCGGACGGTGTTCCGGGAGGAGGGCGGCCGGCCGCGGCAGGTGATCCTGGCGCCGGGCCCCGCGGCCCCGCCAGGGAGCGGCCTGGTCTCGCTGGTGGACCTGACATCGCTGGCCGAGGACCGGCGGGAGGCGGTGGCGGCGGCGCTGGCGGCGGCGGAGGCGCAGCGGCCGTTCGACCTGGCGCGGGGGCCGCTGCTGCGGGTGCGGCTGTGGCGCCTGGGCACCGCCGAGAGCGCCGAGCACGTGCTGCTGCTGGTGCTGCACCACATCGCGAGCGACGGCTGGTCGCTGGGGGTGCTGGTGCGGGAGGTGACGGCCCTCTACACGGCGTTTGCCGCGGGCCGGCCCTCCCCGCTGCCGGAGCTGCCGGTGCAGTACGCGGATTTCGCGGCCTGGCAGCGGCGCTGGCTCTCCGGCGGCGTGCTGGCGGCGGAGCTGGCCTACTGGCGGGAGCGCCTCGCGGGAGCGCCGCCGGTCCTCGAGCTGCCCACCGACCGGCCGCGCCCCGCCGTGCAGACCTTCCGCGGCGCGGTGCGCGCGCTGCCGTTCCCGCCGGAGCTGGCGGACGCCCTGGCGGCCCTCTGCCGCCGGCAGGAGGCGACTCTCTTCATGGCGCTCCTGGCGGTCCTGGGCGCCCATCTCTCGCGCCTGAGCGGCCAGAGCGACCTGACGGTGGGCACGGCGATCGCCGGCCGCAACCAGCTGGAGATCGAGGGTCTGATCGGTTTCTTCGTCAACACCCTGGTGCTGCGCCCGGACCTCTCGGGCGAGCCGTCGTTGGCGGAGCTGCTGGTGCGGGTGCGCCGGGAGACGCTTCTGGCGTACGCGCATCAGGACCTGCCGTTCGAGAAGCTGGTCGAGGAGCTGGCGCCGGAGCGGAGCCCGGCGCACTCGCCGCTGTTCCAGGTGATGCTGGTGGTGCAGAACGCGGAGGTTGGAGACCTCGCGCTGCCGGGTCTGCGGCTGCAGCGCGTGGCGCTGCCGGGGACGACGGCGAAGTTCGACCTGACGCTGGCGTTCGCGCAGGGGGAGGCGGGGAGGCTCACGGGGTCGCTGGTGTACAACGCCGACCTGTTCGATGCGCCGTCGGCCGAGCGGCTGGCGGGCGGTTTCACGCGCCTCCTTGGGGCGGCGGTGGAGACGCCCGAGCGCCGGCTGGCGGAGATCGAGCTGCTGAGCGCGGCGGAGCGGCACCAGGCGATCCGCGAGTGGAACGCCACCGACACGCTCTGGCCGCGGCAGGCCACCCTGCCTCAGCTCTTCGCGCTGCAGGCCGCGGCCCATCCGCTCCGGCCCGCCTGGGAATACGGCGGCGGACGGCTGAGCTACGGAGAGCTTGCCGGCCGGTCGGATGCGGTGGCCCGCTTCCTCCGCGGGCAGGGGGTGCGGGCGGGGGAGGTGGTGGGGCTGTGCGGCGAGCGCGGGGGCGCCGTGCTGGTCGCGATGCTGGGCATCCTCAAGGCCGGTGCGGCCTACCTGCCGCTCGATCCGGACCACCCGCGCGAGCGGCTGGCGTGGATGCTTGCCGACAGCGGCGCATCGCTGGTGCTCAGCCAGGAGAGCCTGGTGCCCCGGCTGCCGGCGTCAGGGGTGCGGGTCGTGCCTCTCGACTCGCGGTGGGGTGAGATCTCCAGTGCGACCTCCGTGGAGTGCAGCCTGGCTGACGAGGTCAGGCTGCCGACCTCCGGGGAGTGCAGCCTGACTGACGAGGCCGGGCTGCCGGCCTACGTGATCTATACCTCGGGCTCGACGGGCCGGCCGAAGGGTGTGGCGGTGCCGCATCGCGCGATCGTGCGCCTGGTCATGGCGACCGACTACGTCGATCTCAGCGGCCTGGGCGACGACGGACGGATGGCGCAGCTGTCGAACCTGTCGTTCGACGCGGCAACGTTCGAGATCTGGGGCGCGCTGCTCGCGGGCGCAACGCTCGTCGGAGTCCCCCGGGAGACGGTCCTGTCGCCGGCCGCCCTGGCGGCTTTCCTGGCGGCCGAGCGGATCCGCGTGATGTTCCTGACCACGGCGCTGTTCAACCAGGTGGCGCAGCAGGCGCCGTCGGCCTTTGCCATGCTGCACACCGTGCTGTTCGGCGGCGAGGCGGTCGATCCCGGGGCCGTGCGCAGGGTGCTCGCGGCGGGCGGCCCGGAGCGCCTGCTGCACGTCTACGGACCGACGGAGAACACCACCTTCAGCACCTGGCACCGGGTGGAGGCGGTTGCCGAGCACGCGGTGACGGTGCCGATCGGCCGGCCGGTCGCCAACTCCCGGGCCTACCTGTTGGACGCCGGGTTGCAGCCGGTGCCGCTGGGCGGAGTGGGCGAGCTGTACCTGGGTGGAGAGGGCCTGTCCCTGGGTTACTGGCGCCGGCCGGACCTCACCGCCGAGAGGTTCGTCGCCAGCCCGGCGCTGCCGGGGGAGCGCCTGTATCGGACCGGCGACCTGGCGCGCCAGCTGCCCGACGGCAGCCTCGAGTTCCGCGGCCGTCACGATCAGCAGGTCAAGCTGCGCGGCTTTCGCATCGAGCTCGCCGAGATCGAGCTGGCGCTCGCGGGGGTGGGGGGCGTCGCCGAGGCGGCGGTGGTGTTGCGCGACGACCTCTCGGGAGGCAAGGGGCTGGTCGCCTACCTGGTGCCCGCGGCCGGTGCCGCGCCGTCGTCGGCGGCGCTGCGTCAGGCGCTCGCGGAGCAGCTGCCCTCCTACATGGTGCCGGCCCACTTCGTGCGGATCGCGGCCCTGCCGCTGACCGCCAATGGCAAGGTGGACCGGCGGTGGCTCGCCGCGCAGGGCCCGCTGCCGGATGCGCTGTCCGGCGGCGCGCCGCGGGTCGCGCCGGGCACCGCGGTCGAGGAGATCGTGGCGGGGATCTTTGCCGCGGTCCTCGGGGACGGAGGGAGCGCCGCCAACCGCCGCCGGTTCGACGAGGGCGTCCTTGCCGGAGCGGAGGCCGATTTCTTCGCCCTGGGAGGCCATTCGCTCCTGGCGACGCGGCTGGTCTCGCGGGTGCGGGCGGCCTTCGGGGTCGAGCTGCCGCTGCGGGCGGTCTTCGAGCATCCGACCGTCGCCGGCCTGGCGGCGCGCGTCGAGGAGGCGATGCGGGAGGGCGTGCGGCCGGCCGCGCCGCCGATCACGCGCACCCCTCGATCCGCGGGAGATGCCGCGGCTCCTGAAGAGCGCAACGGCCTGCCAGGAGTGGCGCCACGGGCGGTGGCCGGGACCGAGCGGCGAGAGCCGCGGCCGATTGGCGACGCCCGCGGCCAGGAGGAGGCCGCCGCCGGCGAGCTGCCGCTGTCTTTCGCGCAGCAGCGGCTGTGGTTCATCGATCAGCTGGAGGGGGGCGCGCTGTACAACGTGCCGTTGGCGCTGCGGCTCAGCGGGGAGCTGTCGGTGGCGGCGCTGTCGCGGGCGTTGGCCGAGGTGGTGCGCCGTCACGAGGTGCTGCGGACGGTGTTCCGGGAGGAGGGCGGCCGGCCGCGGCAGGTGATCCTGGCGCCCGCCGCGGCGGCGCTCTCGGGCGCCGGTGTGGTCTCGATGGTGGACCTGTCGGCCCTGGCGGCGGCGCGGCGTGAGCCGGCGGCGGCGGCCCACGCGGCGGCGGAGGCGCGGCGGCCGTTCGACCTGGCGCGGGGGCCGCTGCTGCGGGTGCGGTTGTGGCGGCTGGGTGCGGCCGAGCACGTGCTGCTGCTGGCCATGCACCACATCGCGAGCGACGGCTGGTCGCTGGGCGTATTGGTGCGGGAGATGACGGCGCTCTACGGGGCGTTCGCGGCGGGGCGGCCGGCGCCGCGACCTGCCGGGTCTGGCGGCCTGCCCGAGCTGCCGGTGCAGTACGCGGACTTCGCGGCCTGGCAGCGGCGCTGGCTCGCCGGCGATGTGCTGGCCGGGGAGCTGGCCTACTGGCGGGAGCGCCTCGTGGGAGCGCCGCCGGTCGTCGAGCTGCCCACCGACCGGCCGCGTCCGGCGGTGCAGACCTTCCGCGGCACGGTCCGCGCGCTGTCCTTCCCGCCGGAGCTGGCGGACGCCCTGGCGGCCCTCTGCCGGCGGCAGGAGGCGACTCTCTTCATGGCGCTCCTGGCGGTCCTGGGTGCCCATCTCTCGCGCTTCAGCGGCCAGAGCGACCTGACGGTGGGCACGGCGATCGCCGGCCGCAACCGGCTGGAGATCGAGGACCTGATCGGTTTCTTCGTCAACACCCTGGTGCTGCGCCCGGACCTCTCGGGCGAGCCGTCGTTGGCGGAGCTGCTGGTGCGGGTGCGGCGGGAGACGCTTCTGGCCTACGCGCACCAGGACCTGCCGTTCGAGAAGCTGGTCGAGGAGCTGGCGCCGGAGCGGAGCCTGGCGCACTCGCCGCTGTTCCAGGTGATGCTGCTGGTGCAGAACGCGGAGGTGGGAGACCTCGCGCTGCCGGGGCTGCGGCTGCAGCGGGTGGCGCTGCCGGAGACGACGGCCAAGTTCGACCTGACGCTGGCGTTCGCGCAGGGGGAGGCGGGGGAGCTCGCGGGGTCGCTGGTGTACAACGCCGATCTGTTCGATGCGCCGTCGGCCGAGCGGCTGGCGGGCGGTTTCACGCGCCTCCTTGGGGCGGCGGTGGCGGCGCCCGAGCGCCGGCTGGCGGAGATCGAGCTGCTGAGCGCGGCGGAGCGGCACCAGGCGATCCGCGAGTGGAGCGACGGCGCGGCGGCGGAGGACGGCTGGGCGCCGTCTGGCATCACCGCCGAGCGGCTGTTAGCGGCGCATGCCTGCCGCACGCCGGAGGCCACGGCAGTGGTGTGCGGCGAGGAGACGCTCAGCTACGGCGAGCTTCATCTGCGGGCCAACCGGCTGGCGCACTGGCTGCGCCGCGCCGGGGTGGGTCCGGAGTCGCGGGTGGGGGTGCTGCTCGACCGCTCCTGCGGCATGGCGGTGAGCCTGCTGGGCATTCTCAGGTCGGGCGGCGCCTACCTGCCGCTCGATCCGAGCTTCCCGGCCGAGCGTTTGGCGTGGACCGCCGGCGACGCCGGGCTTGCCGCCCTGCTGACCGAGACGGCGCTTGCAGGAGCGGTCCCGGACCTCCTGACCGGCGCCGACGTGCCGGTGCTGGTGCTGGACGGCGGCGGGCAGACGGAGCTGGCGGCGGAGAACGCGACGGAGCCGTCTCCGTGGGCCGATGCGGCGAGCCCGGCCTACGTGCTGTACACCTCGGGCTCGACGGGCCGTCCGAAGGCGGTGGTGGTCACGCAGGGCTCCCTGGTGCAGCTGTTCTCGGCGCTGCGGCAGCGGCCGGGCATGACGGCCGCGGACACGGTGCTCGCGGTGACCACGATCTCGTTCGACATGGCGGCGGTCGATCTGCTGCTGCCGCTGGCGGTGGGAGCGCGGGTGGTGCTCGCGCGCCGCGACGAGGCCGGCGACGGCGAGGCGCTGGGGCGCCTCATCGCGGAGGAGAGCGTCAGCCTGGTGCAGGTGACGCCGGCGACCTGGCAGCTGCTGCTGGGAGGCGCCCGGGACCTCGCCGCGGTTCGCGCGCTGAGCGGCGGCGAGGCGCTGACGCCGCGTCTGGCGGCGGATCTCAGGGCGGTCACGCGGTCGCTGTGGAACTGCTATGGACCGACGGAGACGACGGTCTACTGCGCCGTGGGTGCGGTGGAGACGGCCGAGGGACCGGTGGCGATCGGCCGCCCGGTCGCCGGCAGCCGGGTGGTGCTGCTGGACCGCACGGGGCAGCTGACGCCGGTCGGCGCCGCGGGTCACCTGCACGTCGGCGGTGCTGGTCTGGCGCGCGGCTATCTCAACCGTCCGGAGCTGACGGCGGAGCGTTTCGTGCCGGACGCGACGGCGGCGGAGCCCGGAGCGCGCCTCTACCGCACCGGCGACCTGGCGCGCCTCCTCGCCGACGGCAGGCTCGACTACCTGGGGCGCATCGATCAGCAGGTGAAACTGCGCGGCTACCGGATCGAGCTGGGCGAGATCGAGGCGGTGATGCGGGAGTGCCCCGGCGTGGGCGACGCGGTGGCGGTGCTCCTGCCGCCGGGGAGGGACCCGGCGGCGGGAGCAACAGACCGCCGGCTGGCGGCCGCCTACGTGACCGGCGACGGCGGCGTGCCCTCGGCAGCGGAGCTGCGCCGCTTCCTGGCGCGGCGGCTGCCGCCCTACATGGTGCCTGCGCAGCTTGCGGCGGTGGGGAGGCTGCCGCTGACACCGAGCGGCAAGGTGGACCGCCGGGCGCTGGCGGCCCATCTCGTGGCCGGCATCGCGGCCGGCTCCGCGGCCGAAGGAGCGCGGCGCGAGGGCTACGTGCCGCCGCGCGGCCCGGTCGAGGAGATGCTGGCGGGGATCTGGGAGGAGGTGCTGGAGCGCGCGCCGATCGGGGCCGAGGACGACTTCTTCGCCCTGGGCGGCCACTCGCTGCTGGCCACGCGGCTGGTGTCGCGGGTGCGGGCCGCCTTCGGCACCGAGCTGCGTCTGCGCGCGGTCTTCGAGCGCCCGACCCTGGCCGGCCTGGCCCGCGAGGTCGAGGCGTCGCGTCCGGGCGGCAGCGCGCCGCCGCTCGCCCGGGCCGACCGGCAGAGGGACCTGCCGCTGTCGTTCGCGCAGCAGCGGCTGTGGTTCATCGAGCAGCTGGAAAGCACCCCGCTGTACAACGTGCCGCTCGCGCTGCGGCTCGCGGGATCTCCGTCGGCGGCGGTGCTGTCGGCGGTGCTGCGGGAGGTGGTGCGCCGGCACGAGGTCCTGCGGACGGTGTTCCGCGGCGACGGCGGGGAGCCGCGGCAGGTGATCCTGCCGCCCGGCGGGATGCGTGTTCCCGTGGTGGACCTGACGCGCCTTCCCACGGCGCGGCGCAACCCGGTGGCGGCGGCCCTGCTGAAGGCGGAGGCGCGGCGGCCGTTCGACCTGGCGCGCGGACCGCTGCTGCGGGCGGCGCTCTGGCGGCTGGGCGAGGCCGAGCACCTGCTGCTCCTCGCCACGCACCACATCGCCAGCGACGGCTGGTCGGCGGGCGTGCTGATGCGGGAGATGACGGCCCTCTATGCGGCGTTTGCCGCCGGGCTGCCCTCCCCGCTGCCCGAGCTGCCGGTGCAGTACGCGGACTTCGCGGTCTGGCAGCGCGGCTGGCTCCAGGGCGGCGTGCTGCAAGCGCAGGTCGAGTGGTGGAAGAACCAGTTGTCCGGAGCGCCCTTCGTGCTGGACGTGCCCACGGACCGGCCAAGGACCGCCACCTCCACGCAGCGGGGCGGCCTGGTCCGGGTGACGCTGCCCCGCGTCCTGAGCGAGCGCGTGGACGCGCTGGCGCAGGCCGAAGGCGCCACGCCCTTCATGGCGCTGCTGGCGGCGTTCCAGGCCGTGCTGTCGCGCATGTCCGGACAGGATGACGTGCTGGTGGGCTCGCCCATCGCGAACCGCCGGCACGCGGAGACGGAGGGCCTCATCGGCTTCTTCGTGAACATGTTGGTGCTGCGTGGCCGCTTCAGCGCGAAGACGACCTTCCGCGAGCTGCTGGCCCAGGTGCGCGCCACCACGCTGGGCGCGTACGAGCACCAGGACATCCCGTTCGAACACCTGGTGGAAGCGCTCCAGCCCGAGCGCGACCTGGGCCGCACACCGCTCTTCCAGGCGATGTTCGCACTCCAGAACGCGCCCGTGCCGGAGCTGGTGGTGCCCGGCCTGACCGTGGGGCCGGCCTCCTTCGAGGGCGGTACGCCGACGCAGTTCGAGCTGGCGCTGGACCTGAACCGGACCCGCGACGGCTACGAGGGCCGCTTCCACTACGCCGCGGAGTGGTACGACGCGGGCACCATCGAGCGGTTCGCCGCGCACCTGCGCCGCCTGCTGGAGGCCGTCTGCGACGCGCCGGACCTGCCGCTGGCGGACGTGCCGCTCGTGTCGCCGGAGGAACTGGTGCGGCTGGTTCGCATGGGCGGCGGCGAGCTGCTCGACTTCGAGCGCGACGCCACGCTGCACGGCCTCATCGAGCGGCAGGTGGCGCGATCGCCGGATGCCCCGGCCGTGGTGTTCGAGGAGACGGCGTTGACGTACCGGCAGCTCGAAACGCGGGCCAACCAGCTCGCGTGGCGGCTGCGCTCCATGGGGGTGGGCCCGGAGGATCGGGTGGCCCTGTGCGTGGAGCGTTCGGTGGAGGCCATCGTCGCGCTGCTGGCGGTGCTCAAGGCCGGCGGCGCCTTCGTGCCGCTGGACCCCGGAGCCCCGGCGGCGCGCAGGGACTTCGTGCTGAAGGACAGCGGCGCGGCCGTGCTCGTCACGACGGAAGCCGCCTGCGGGGACTGGAACCCCTACGGCGTCCAGGAGGTCTGGCTGGACGTGGAGCAGCCCGGCCTGGGCGCCCTCTCCCACGAACCCCTGCCCTCCCTGGTGGGCCCGGAGCACCTGGCCTATGTGCTCTACACGTCCGGCTCCACGGGCACGCCCAAGGGCGTGATGGTGCAGCACCGCACCATCCTCAACATGCACCAGGCCTTCATCCGCGCGTTCTACGCGGGCCAGCCCAAGGGCCAGCGCGTCAGCGTCAACGCGCCGCTGTACTTCGACGCGGTGATGGACCGCGTGGTGCAGCTCATCGACGGCCACTGCCTCCACATCGTCCCGGACGCGCTGCGCGTGGATCCAGAAGCGATGCTCGCGTGGCTGGAGCAGCATCGCATTGACTCGTTCGACTGCACGCCCGCGCAGCTCAAGCCGCTGCTGGCGGCAGGGATGCTGGAGCGGGCCTGGGTGCCGCCTCTCGTGATGATGGGAGGCGATGCACTGGATGCGGAGTCATGGAGGAAACTGGCCGCGACGGACCGCACGCGCGTGTTCAACGGCTATGGCCCCACGGAGTGCACGGTCTGCACGGCGGGCGTGACCATCCAGGGAACCCGCCGGACGGAGCCGTTCATCGGCCGGCCCGTGGCGAACCTGACCGCGTACGTCCTCGACGCACGGCAGCGACCGGTGCCCATCGGCATGCCGGGCGAGCTGTGCTTCGCCGGT
>JASLEW010000383.1 GCA_030150965.1 Thermoanaerobaculia bacterium
GTGGGGGGCCGGGAGCCGGTTTCCAAGGGGCGGCGGGAACGGCGGACCGGGGGCCGCGGCGGGTGGGGGCCGTGGAGCGCAGCGACACGGGCGGCCCCCGTTGGGTCCGCGGTTTCCGCCGCCCCTTGGAAACCGGCTCCCGGCCCCCCACGCGCCCGCCCATAACCCACCCACCCACCCCCCATTACACCCCACCCACAGCCCCCGCGGCGAGGTACACATACATGAGCTCTAGTAGCAAAAGCAACAGCACTCAGCAGGTAAGGTAAACCCGAGACCTGTCCCTGCGGGACAGGTCCACTAACCGAGGAGGGGGGGGAAAATTAACGTCGCGCTGGGGGGGGAAATTTGGCGTCGTCTTGACACACGTCTCGCCGGCGGCCGAGGATGCCTCGCTCGCCGGTCTCCACCCCGGCGAGCGTGAGGCCATTCAGCTGGCAGACCTGATCGGCGCCGGGCGCCCGCAAGCTCCAGGAGCAGGCTCTCGACGCCCGCCGGCGAATCCTCGGTTCTCACCATACCGACGTCACGGTCACCGAGTGGAACCTCCTGGTCAACGTCGCAAAGCTCCAGGACGCCAACACCGTAGCCCACCTCTTGAAGGATCTCAGCTGGCTTTTCGTCGCTGACGACAGCGCGCTCTTCGGCGACCAGCACCACATTCGCGACCGGCTCAAAGAGTTGCTCGCCGCGGGTGGAACCGCGCCGCACCCATGACCCGAGATCCTCTCCACCTCCCGTGCCACACAGCCTCCCTGCTACCCACCGCTTGTCAGCCCGGTTCCACGGACACCCGGGGCCGTTCGCCGGCGCCGCCACCGCGCAGGGCGCCCTGGCGCTGATCGAGCCCGGTCGCGACGTGCATCTCGACCTCGCGACGCGGCATGCGCTGATCTGGTTCCTCAACGACGGGGGCATGGGCTGGCCGGCGCTGGCGCTGCTCGACGATACGCGCGGGCTCTACCGGCAGCTGGCCGACAGCGTGCCGCGGCTCCCGGCGGAGGCGGAGGCAGCGAGGAGCGCGCGGGAAGGGGCGGCGGCGAGCGCCGCCCGCCGGCACGACGGGACCGGGCAGGAGCACCACTCCGGCGTGACCGGCCGCAGGGCGCGTGACGGCCCTGCGGGGTGCTACAGTCCTTGCACGCCGCCCAATCCGCTCCCCCCATCGCCTTCTTTCCGGAGCCCTTGCCATGCCTGACCCGACCTGCCCCAAGTGCCGGACCGCGATGCAGGAGGGCTTCATTCTCGAACTCGCCCCCACCGCCTTCGTCAGCCGCTAGGTCGCCGGCACACCCGAGCCGAGCTTCTGGAGCGGGCTCAAGCTGAGCAACAAAGACCAGCGGCCAATTGTGACCTACCGCTGTCCCGCCTGCGGCTATCTCGAATCCTACGCCCGGTAGCCCGTCCGCCGACCACGGAGGACATGCGCTGCAGCTTCGCCGAGCCCGCGTGCTCCGCGTTTGTACGGTGCAGGTGCACGGTCATCCAGGCCGCTTCGCGAGTCTCGCCAGCGGATGCCGGATGCACCCGACGGTGCTCCTTCCTCCCACGGGAGGCAGTGTCGAGGACCGCCCCTGGCCACCCGCGGCGACGGCCGAGTCCGCCTAGCAGACCGGCGAAGAGTGGTGCAGGACCCAGGTCGATTGGCTGCCGTAGCACTCGCACTCGCCGCAGTCGTTCTGACACGATCCGACGACCGTGGTGTAGGTGCCGTCCGAGTAGTAGACCCAGGTGTCCAGCTCGCTGTCGCGCGGATTGCAGTAGAAGCTCGCATGCGCCAGGGGCGGGGCGGTCGCCAGAGCTGCCAGGGTCAGTACGGCAATCAGGCAGACAAATCGTCGCGCAGTTGTCATGGCCTTTCCTTTCGGGGTGGAAGCCGGATGTCGCACCTTGCGACCGGCGGTCAGGGGCAGGGCTGGACCGGATCGCTCCAGGGAATGCTACCGCAAGACTGCCCGCCACGGCGCACCTCCGCGACCTCCGGGGCTGTCGCGCGAGTGCACCGGCTGGCCAGCTGGTGCCGGAGGTCCTCGCGTTCCAGCATCGCGGCGGCACGCGCCGCCGGCAGCAGGGCAAGACCGGAGAAGAGCACCACTCCGGCGTGAGCGCGGACTCCAATCTGCGACGCAGGGCCCCGGCCTCCAGGTCCACCTCGGCTCGGTCCGTCGCCCGTGGCCTGGTGTCGGCCCCGAACCACTGCCCGGCGCGGACACCCTCCGGCCAGGGCGGCGACGGGTAGCCTGGCACCGGCGCCTCGGTGCTGGCCCAGAGAACGCCGGCGCAGGTGTCTCGGCTCTGGGTATCAAGAATCCGTGTATAAACGTACCTCTTGAGGCACTCTGGCGGCGACTTCTTGACGGCGAAACGAATGTCGGGCGCGCCGCGCCTGCTGCGGTTCCACGTGCTGGCTGCCGTGGTGCTCCACCCGCCCCGGCCCGCCCCCGGTGCGGACGGTCGCAAGATGGAGCCCGAGGCCAGCGGCTACTTCCAGAACCTCGGCCTCACGGCCAAAAATGAGGACGCGGCGGCGGCGCTGGTGGAAGGCAGCATCGCCGACGGCGAGGTGGCCTGGTCTGAGAGCAAGGTCCGCCGGCTGGACGAGGCGCAGGCACGGATCCTGTGCGGCAGCAACGGTCCCAGCGACCCGGAAGCCTTCCGCGGCGAGACCAGCGGCGTCTGGTACAGGAGCGGCCGCGTCCTGTACTGATCGGCGCCGGTGCCTTCCGGGCCTTAGTACCCAGACCCCCGGGGGCGGGGGGCGATGGTGGGGCGCTTCCCGGGCGCGCAGCCCGCCCCCCGGCATTCTCGCCGCCTCGACCGCCGCGGCGCCGGCTGCGCGCCCGGGAAGCGCCCCACCATCGCCCCCCGCCCCCGGGGGTCTGGGTACTAAGGCCCGGAAGGCACCGGCGCCGATCAGTACAGGACGCGGCCGCTCCTGTAC
>JASLEW010000385.1 GCA_030150965.1 Thermoanaerobaculia bacterium
CTGGGGGGCCCTCGACCTCGACGCCGACGGCGGCGTGCTGCGCCACGCGGCGGTCGCCGAGGCGGCGCCCCTCCCGGCGCCGGCCTCCACGGGGGCGCGGGCGCAGGCGCCCCCGGCCCCGGGCGGCGCCTTCGACCGCCCGCTCCTGCTCGCAACGCCCGGCGACACCGCCGTGACCTTCCGCTGGCCGGCGAGCGGCGCCGAGCGCACGGCGGCGTGGGCGGCCGGCGCCCCTGCCGCGGCGGCGGCCCCCGCCACCGGCGCCGGAGACGTCCGCGGACGGGAGAGCCCCAAGGCCGACCAGCCTTTCTACATCGCCTTCGGCGACAGCATCACCTCGGGCTACGGCGACACCACGGGCCAGGGCTATCCCGGCCGCCTCCAGACGCTCCTCAGCGCGGCGCTCGACACCCAGGTCACGGTGGTCAACGACGGCCTCTTCGGCGAGACCACGGCCGAGGGCCTGTCGCGCATCGGCCACGACCTGGTGGTCGGCGCCACCGGCCTGCTGCTCATGGAGGGGACCAACGACATCAACGCCAAGGTGCCGATCGGCGCCACCGTCGAGAACCTGGACGCCATGGCCTCGGAGGCCGAGGGATTCGGCATGAAGGCTTACCATGCCACCGTGATCCCCCGCCTCTCCACCGCCGACACCGACCCCACCAACCAGGTCACGGGGGCCCTGGCCGGAGCCATCCGCGACCTGGCCTGGATGACCGGCCGCGGCCTGGTGGATCCCTTCGAGGTCTTCTTCGTCCTGACTCCCAACTACAGCCAGTACTACCTGGGGGGCACCGACAAGCTGCATCCGAACGATGCCGGCTACCAGCTGCTGGCCCAGACGTTCGCCGACGTCCTTTTGGGCGTCGACCATGTCCCGCCGGTGACCGGGGTGCTCACCCCGGCCAACGGGGCGATGAACGTCTCGCCGAACACCCCCATCGAGGTGGAGCTCTTCGACTTTGGCGCCGGCATCGACGTCGCCAACACGCAGCTGCTGGTCGACGACCAGGTGATCTCGATCACGCCGAGCGGCGACAGCTCCCGCCTGGTGTTCCAGTACCAGCCGCCGGAGCCGCTGGCCGGGGTGGTGTCGGTCGCCCTCCAGACCCAGGACAAGGCCGATCCGCCCAACACCTTCAGCGGCACGGTGACCCAGTTCGTGATCGCCGGCACCGTCTTCCTGCCCGGCGACATCAACCACGACGGCGTCGTCGACGGCCTGGACCTGCTGCTGTTCGCGCCCTGCTTCGGCGCCCACCGCTACAACAGCAACTTCCAGCTCTACTGCGACTTCAACGGCGACGGCATCGTCGACGGCAACGACCTGGCGATCCTGGCGTCGAACTTCGGCAAGCGGTCGTTCTAGTCGGGACCGGGCCTCAGGCGCGGGGCGCGACGCGGGCGCGAGGAGAGCGGGCGAGCGGGGGCGCTCCCTCCCGCCGGGCCGCCGGGCCAACGGCCGGGTCAGGAGGGAGGGAGCCCGCCCAGGCCGCCCAGCTGCGGGGTGGCGGCGACGCGGGTCGGATCGAGCGCGGTGAGCCGCTGCTGGGCGTTCTGGCGGTAGGCGGACTGCGGGAACTCGTCGATCAGGCGCTGGTAGGACTGGATGGCCTCCTGGTCGCGGTTCAGCTGCTCCAGGGTCGTCCCCAGCTGATAGAGGATGACGTCCTGCGGCAGCGGCGGATCCGACTGATCCAGCATCTCCCGCAGGCTCTGCGCCACCTGCTGCCCCTTGCCCTGGCCGCGGTCGACCTCCATCAGGTCGAGGCGGGCCTGGGCGGCCAGCATGCTGTCGCCATGCTTCTTGGCGAAATCGCTCCACAGCTGGCGAGCCGTGGCGAGCTTGCCGCTGCCGGCATCCAGCTCCGCCAGGTAGAGGGAGGCCAGGTCCGCGGCGTCGGTGAAGCGGTAGCCGTCCCGCACCCGGATCAGCAGCTCCCGCGCCTTGGCCTGGCGCGCCGCCTCGCTCGGAAAGCTCGGCTCCTTGGGGTCCGCCGGGTTGGCGCCGGCGGCCTGGATGGGCGCGCGGTAGATCTTGACCGCCGCCGCCAGCGCCTCGTTGGCCGCCTCCGACCGGTGATCGAGGTAGAGGTAGACCAAGATCGCGACCAGCACCGCGGCCAGCACCCCGCCGATGGTGTAGAGCAGCTGGCGCGAATGGCTCTCGGCGTATTCGACCCCACGCCCCACCGCCGAGGCGAACTCGTCGCGCTTGATGTCCTTGCGAGTCAAACGTTGATTCATCTGCGGCTCCCGTCGGCATCCCGCATGGCCCGCGGCCAGGGTTCCAATCAAAGACCCGCAAGGCTATCACAAGGCCGCCAGCGCTCGAGGCCATCGCCCCCCTGGCCGTCTCGCGATATCCTTGCGCGATGACGGGACGCACCGCTTTCGCCGCCGTGATCCTCGGGCTCGGCCTGGCGTGGCTGGCGGGCGCCGGGCCGGCGCTCGCCGACGGGGGCGACTCCTCGATCGGCCTCGGCGTGCACGCCTGGCGCACGGTCGACGACCTGCACAGCGAGGGCTTCGGCGGACTGCGCCGCGACGGCATCTCCTACCTGCTCTCCTACCAGCGCGGCCTGCTGCCGCTGCTCAAGGTGGAGCTGGACGGCGAGTACTTCCCCCGCGGCTTCGGCGGCTCGACCCACGGCGCGGTGGCCCCCCAGGCGCTGGTGCTGGTGGGCGGCGCGCTCTATGCCGGCGTCGGCATCGGCACCATCTACTCGCGCGATTTCGCCAACGACTTCTCGCACCCGTTCTACCTCGCCCGGGTGGGGGTGGACCTCCATCTGCTGCCGCGCTTCCACCTCGACGTCAACGCCAATTACCATTTCAACGCCTTCAACGAGCTGAAGGGGGCCAGCACCGGCACCGTCACCCTGGGGGCGATCGCCAGGTTCCGCCTCTGATCCCGCCCCCGATGAGGGACGCTCCCCGCTGGGTGGTGCTGAAGTTCGGCGGCACCAGCGTCGCCACCGCCGGCCGCTGGGCGACCATCGCCGAGCGGGTGGAGCGCCGCCTGGCCGAGGGACGGCGGCCGCTGGTGGTGTGCTCGGCGCTGGCCGGCATCTCCAACCGGCTGGAGGAGGCGCTGGCCCTGGCCATCGACGGCCGCCACGAGGCGGCGCTGGCCGAGATCGGCGCCCGCCACCTGGAGCTCGGGGCCGGCCTCGGCCTCGACGGCGCGGCGGTGCTGCGCGACGAGCTCGACGAACTGTCGCGCCTCACCCTCGGCGCCTCGCTGCTGCGCGAGGCGAGCGCGGCGCTCAAGGCGCGGGTGATGGCCCACGGCGAGCTGCTCGCCACCCGCCTGGGAGCCGCCTACCTCAACGCCCGCGGCATCGCCACGGCCTGGCTGGATGCGCGCACCGCCCTCCTGGCCCGCGACCAGCCGGGCGCCAGCCCGGCGCGTCACCACCTGGCGGCGGCCTGCGACTTCGAGCGCGACGACGCCCTGATCGCGCGCCTGGCGGCGGAGCCGGCGGCGGCGGTCCTGACCCAGGGCTTCATCGCCCGCGGACGCGGCGGCGAGACCGTGCTGCTCGGCCGCGGCGGCTCCGACACCTCCGCCGCCTACTTCGCCGCCAAGCTGGGCGCCGAGCGCTGCGAGATCTGGACCGACGTGCCGGGGCTGTTCACCGCCAACCCGGCGCTCATCCCCTCGGCGCGCCTGCTGCGGGCGCTCGACTACGAGGAGGCGCAGGAGATCGCCGCGACCGGCGCCAAGGTCCTCCACCCGCGGTCGCTGCCGCCGCTGCGCCGCCACCGCATCCCGCTCCACGTGCTGTCCACCGAGCGCCCGGCCGCCCCCGGCACCGTGGTGTCGCAGGCGGGCCTCGGCGGCGATCCCCAGGTCAAGGCCATCTCCTCGCGCCGCGGCATCACCCTGATCTCGATGGACACGCTGAGCATGTGGCAGGAGGTCGGCTTCCTGGCCGAGGTCTTCGCCTGCTTTGCGCGCCACGGCATCTCCATCGACTCCATCTCGACCTCCGAGACCAACGTCACGGTGTCGCTCGACACCGGCGCCAACGCGGTCGAGCCCGCGGCGCTCGTGGAGCTGGTGGCCGAGCTCGCGGCCCACTGCGAGCCGCGCATCATCGCGCCGACCGCCTCGCTGTCGCTGGTCGGGCGCGGCATCCGCACCATCCTGCACGAGCTCGGCCCGGTGCTGGAAGCCTTCGAAGAGCTGAAGATCCACATGATGACGCAGTCGGCGAGCGACCTGAACCTCACCTTCTTCGTCGACGAGGAGGAGAGCGAGAAGCTGGTGCGCCAGCTGCATGGGCTGCTGTTCGGCGGCACCGCCGAGACCCCGCTGCTCGGCCCGGCCTGGAGCGAGCTGAGCGGC
>JASLEW010000445.1 GCA_030150965.1 Thermoanaerobaculia bacterium
GCGCCGTCCAGCGGCCTCGGCCAGGCGACCGGCGACGCCCGGCCCGGCACCGCCGCGACCCGCATTGCGCCGGCCTCGTCCTGCACCTCTGCGGCCCCTCCCGCGACCCCGAGCGCGCCCACCTCGCGCAGACCCGCCAGCTCCTCGCCGACCTCATGATGGTGCCCCCGCCGCGCCGCCGCCCCAGGATCCGCCGCCGGGCAACCACCCAACCATTCGGGGCTGGGTGGTTGTCCCGCCTTCACTTGCAATCGCTCACTTCGGAGCAGCGCTTGTCCTTGTAGAAATCGGTGGTGATGACGAGTTCACGCGCCAGCTGTGCGCAGGCATCCCTTCTCGTGTCATCCAAGCACTCCCACTGCGCCCTGGCAGCGCTCTTCTTGGCGACACAGCACCCGTTGTCGTCCGCAGCGACGAGAAAGGTTGGCGTAGGAAGGCCTTGCCTCGGCTCGGGGGTGGTAGCGGCAAGGGAAAAGCTGGTAGCCAGGAAAGCCATGACGAGAACGGTCTTCATGATTTTACCTCCTCTTGAGATTGCGCCCAAGCCAGGACATCGCCATGCCCTGAGACGGACGAGACCTGCCCTTTCTCGACGGCCCAGGCTACCGCTGCGGTCCGTGGAGGTCGAACTTGTAGACCATGTAGGTGTTCTCGGTCCAGCCGTTCACCTGCATCTTCACCGTCCCGGCCAACGCGGGGCTGTTTCCGCACGCGCTCAGGTGATAACAGACTCCGGCGGAGACGGTGACCACGTTTCCCACCTTCAGGCCACCGAGGTTCGGCTTGTTGAAGAACTGCGCGTTGATGTAGCCGTTGCTGTCGCGGCAGATACAGTCTGCCCTGAAACTTCCTTGTGCGTGGACGGGACTGGCGCACACCAGCAGCTGCATCCCCAGGAGCGCCACGAAAGAGGTGATCCCCACGACCAGCTTGGTTCTCACGTCATCTCCTTTCTCAGGTAGCGATGGCGGTTCTTGCCGCCAGCTCGAATGAGGTGCGAGTCGGCGGATCCGCTCCGCTGTCGCTGATTTCAGGAGGTAGACGGACAGTGCGCCGATTTTCCGAGCCTGGCCATCACACGCCGTGCGGCCCGTGATCCGCGGGCCGATGGCGCCGAGGACCGCGCGCGTCTCAAGACGTCCATTCGAAGGGGTCGATCGCCGGGGCTGGCGCCGCCGCCTTGCGCCTCGACTCGCCCTGGAGCGAGCGTGGTAACGAACCCTTCGCCCCGCCCGGCCTTACGCATGAGCGAAGCTCGCCCTTCTCGCCGTCCACCGCCCCGCCGGCGGACGCCTTTCATCCTCTCCTCCATCCCCTCTCGGCGCGGTCCCGGTCGCCCCTTCTAATCACACTCAGCCGGCGGCTCGGCAGGGCAGGTGGGCGTCAGATGCGACTTGCCGGTCGTCTTGTCCGTGACCCGCCCCTCCCACAGAAGTGGATCCACCACCGTCTTCGAAAAGCAACCGGGCACCTTGGCGCTCGGATGATGCCAGCCGAAGATGCATACCGAGCAGTAGATCGTCGCCTCCATGCCGGCGGGCAGCTTGCCCCTCACGTAGACCTCCTGCGGGTGGCCTGCCGCCTCGGCCTCACACGCATTGCTGTTCATGAACTTCCAGGTACCGCCATCCGTGTCGAAGTAGGTCGCATAATTGTACGGGCGGGTAACGCTCTCGGGCGGCACAGGGCTGGTCTTGATCGGCTTGCCGTCCTTCCATGTGCCCTGTTTGGCGAAGACGAAGAGCCGCCAGCACTCGTCGCACCGCTTGTTGCGCGCCTCGCCCAGCGTCTGCCAGCACTGCACGCCAGGCGCCTTGTCCGGATATTCCTCATCGCCAGGAATCCCCTGCCGCACCCGGCACAGGCCGACACACCCCTTGGTCAGGAGATCCCTCTCCATACCGGTGATCTTCGCCGGCGGCGCCGCCATGTGCCGCTCGTACTCCTTGAGGGTGAAGGTGCCCTTCTCCTTCTCCTCCTTGCCCGGCTCCTTGTAAGGCAGGTTCCGCTCGGTCCGGTCATCGGCATACAACACGCCACGTCCGCCGCGTGCAGATCCCGGCAGCACCAGCATCCCCGCCGCCACCAGACCGGCAAGGGCAGCTCCCACCCGCATTCCTCTCCCTGACAGCCACGGCTTCCTACGAGCTCGGATCATCGTGATCTCCCTGCCGAGCCGCTCGGCTCTCTCCGGCGCACGCCGGCACGGGCGCGCAGCGCCAGCCTCGCGGCATCAGCGCTAGACGCCCGAGCCCGCAAACCAGGTCCTCGGCTCGGCGCCGGCGCTCAGAAGCCGCCCCAAGCCAGGCCCCTGACGGGCGCCCTGAAGAGGTCTCCGGGACAGGCCGGTGGGTGTAGCCGCGGAGGCGGGGCGGCCGTGGAGCTCTTCACCGCCACCTTGGGGGCCATGGCGGTGTCGACCGGCCCGAGCTCCTCTCGCCCACCCGCCGAAGCCGGGCTCCTGGCTAGCCCTGGCCGGCGTTCATTGGAAGAACCCGTTGACGTCCACGATCAGCTGCACGGACGCGGGGCTGCCGTTGTAGGCGGTGAAGCCTCCCGCGCCATCGTTCGACAGCCCGATGATCGCGTTGTTCGCCCGCACCACCTCCGGCCGGAAGTTGAGCGTCGAGGTGCCCGGCAGCGCTCGGTCGCTGGCGCCCAGGGTGAGGAAGCCGTCGGTGGTCGCGCCGACGAGGGTCACGTTGACGGAGACCGCTTGCGCGGTCGCGGGCAGGCCGCAGACGCCGGCCAATGCGAACACCCTCCCGATGCCTGACGGCAACGCCGGCCCCGCGAGCCTCCCCGCGGCATTGCGGGTATCGATCGCGCGGCAGGGCGCCAGGGTGTAGAACTTCAAGGCGGGCGGTTGCGGCAGGTAGTCCCAGATGCCCCTGCCGTAGGTTCCGAACCTCACCGCCGGCACGCCGGGCACGCCTTCGACCGACCAGTAGCTGTTGAGCGGTGCGTTGGCGGTGACGATGCTCTTCCACACCGCGGCACCCGCGTCAAAGACGAAGGCGCCGGCGTCGGCGGCGGCGTAGATGTCCTGCCGCACCGGGTCGTCGAAGGCGAGCCCGAGCACGAGGGTGTTAGGGAGGCCGTCCCCCATCTCCTGCCAGGTGACGCCGCCGTCCGTCGTCTTGTAGACGGGCGACCCCATGTAGCCGCTCCCCCCCACGTAGCAGGTGGTTGCCGAGGTCGGAGAGCAGAGGATGGTGGTGCCGTAGAAATAATGCGCCCAGGGACCCTGCGACGCCGAGAGCGTCCAGGTGGCGCCCTGGTTGTGGGAGTACCAGAGCCGCCCCTGGGACGACGCCGCGTACCAGTAGCTCGGATTGACGCGGGAGATCGCGAGCGCGGTGAGGTAGTCCTGGTTCTGGCCGAGCGAGAAGTTCTGCGGCATGGCGGTCCAGTGCCAGCCGGCGGCGTCGAGGTTGGCGCGGTAGAGCGGATCGCCGGTCAGGTAGAAGGCGTCGGCGTCGTTGGGATCGGCAAGGATGAAGGGCAGCCACGAGCGGTTCCTGGCGGGGGGATAGGGCGGAGTGGAGGTGACGTTCTGCGGCGGGGACTCGTGATCGAGCACCGCCACGGACGAGGAAGACCCGGCGCCTGCGGCGTAGAGCATGTTGTGGTCGCCGGCAGTCGACGTCAGATGGCCGAAATCGCCGCCGCTGCCTACGAAGGTCATGGCGACGAGCGGCGCCGGCGACGACCGCTGGAAGCCCTGATCCTGCGAGCCGGCGGCGACCAGGTTTGGATTGTTCTTGCTGGTCAGGGTGCTGTAATACTCGCCGTTGATGATGCCGAATTGCATGATGTTGCCGAACGTCGCCCCGAGGTCGGTCGACAGGTAGGTCCCACCGTCGGTGTCGGCGAAGAAGGTCTCGGTGCCGTGGTAGACCACGCAATCGATGCCGCGGATGTCGGCGTGCAGGATGTGCGCCGGGTCGTAGACGTATTGCGCCCAGTCGCTCACCGGCTGGAACGTCGCGCCGCCGTCGGTCGACCGGTAGGCGTCGATGCCGCCCAGCATCACCACGTCCGGGCTCGAGATCGAGGCGGTGATCACGCCGTCCGCCGCATAGGGGTCGTCGACGAACTTGCTGGAGGCGAAGATGGCACCGCGGTCGACCCACGTCGAGCCGCCGTTGGCCGAGGCGAACAGCACGGCGGTGTTGTTGGTGACGTTGCTGGCCAGGGCGTAAAGCGACGGCGCTCCGGCCTCGGATCCCGCGAGGCGCAGCTCGTCGCCGCTCGCGCCCGGCAGGGTGCCGACGTGGGAGAAGGATGCGCCGTGGTCCGTCGAGGACTCGAGACCGGCATCGGTCAACAGATAGAGGGGGCCGGGCGCAACCCGGCTGATCCAGATGTCCGGCGCCGCCACGTAGCTGCCGCTCGCGAGCGAGAAGAAGTCCAGCCCGCCATTGTCGGACCGCAGCAGAGTGTAGGAGGGAGTCGTCCCGCAGTAGTAGGGAACGGGGTCGGTGAGGAGCAGGTAGACCGTGCGCGAGGCCCCTGGCTCACGCAGCAGGTGCGCGACGCGAAAGCCGCAGGCCGAGGCCGTCGGCAGTCCGCTCGGCACCGTCCAGGAGGCTCCTTGATTCGTCGACACGGAGACCGAGGCACCGTTCGCGGCCACGATCCAGGACTCGGGCGGCCCCGGAACGACGAGCAGCTCCTGCACTCCCGCGCCGAGCGAGGCGGCGAGCTCGGCCCAGCCGGGCGAGTTGGGCGTGCCCGAAAAGACGCCGCCAATGTCGTCGCCGCTGCCGACGAGCAGGGTGTCACCGTCGGTGCCCACGGCGGTCACCCACGTCCGCCCGGTCTGGTTGGTCGGACCGCGTTGCTGCCAGACGCCGCTCGGCGCGGCCGCGCTCGCGGCGGCCTGCGCCGCCTGCGCCAGGAGGGCGGCGCTCTGCCGGCGGTTCTCCCGCTCGATCTCGCGCCAGCTCACTCCTGGCGCCGCGCGATGCATGCTCTCGATCCACGCCTCGCGCTCGCGGCCGCTCTCGGGCCGCGGCGGTGAGGCGGGCGTCGCGACCTTGGGGTGAGCGACCGCGCAACCAGCCCCCAGGGTGAGCAGCATCGCCGTCAAGGCCATGCGTGCTTCAAACCGGCGTTTCATGCGCGTGACCTCCCGCCGATCATCCCTTCGCCTGGCGGCACTGCGGCACCTCGCGGCGGAGGTGATGCTCACGGACCAAGCCTCGCACGCTGCCTTGGCATCTGCAAGCATATTCAGATTCGACAATGGACCGGTCGGGAGCGGCTCGCCCAGCGCCTAAGGCGCTGGTATCGAGGCGAGCGGCGACGCTCGCCGTCGCCGGCTCGCGGAAAGCTCAGCCTGCGCCCCAGGACGGCAGCGAGAGAATCTCCCCCGGCCGCCTGGCGATCTCGGGGAACGCCGCGAGCAACGCGCCATCGAAGGTGGCAAGCGGCAGCCGCTCGCGC
>JASLEW010000446.1 GCA_030150965.1 Thermoanaerobaculia bacterium
CGGCGGCCGCCCCATCCCTACGCTTTGCCATGACGAACACCTCGAAGGTCCCCGTCATTCTATGCGCAATGGCATAGCGGGGGAGGCCATCGAGCGGACGAGGCCGCGGTCGAGGGCCGAGAGCATCTCGCCGGCCGGAGAGGGGGGGCTCACCCTCCACCAGCTGCCGCAGGGCTTCGCGGCCGCCCCGCCGCGCGCGGCCCGCCTGGCGCTCGCCGCCAACCCGCGGGTGCGGGCGATCGACGACGGCGCGCCCGGCGGCACCGCCGCGGCGGCGACCTTGGCCGCGGCGGGCCGCGGCCGGGCGCCGCGATCGCTGGTATGCAACTTGCTGTCTATGACTGCCGAGAGCGCCAGCAGCCGGCGGCTCAACCCACCGGGCTGTTACCAACCATCGATCGAGCTCTGCCCACTTTGAGGAGGTTGGCAATGAACAGCAGACGCAACCTGATGCCCATCATGATGACCGCGGCGCTTCTGGCGCTGCCGGTGCTGTGTGGTTGCCGTTCCCAGGACGAAGCCTCGGCCGACAACGGCAACCCCGCGGCCCTGACGCCGAGCGCGGCCAAGGCGGCCATCCAGGATGTTACAATCGGCCATCAGCTGGCGGCCGACGGCACGATCGCCGGCGATCAGAAAGGCAATAACTTTACGCAAGGTCAGCCGGTGGTCATCGCCTTCGGCATCGGTCGGGCGCCGGTCGGCACGCCGGTCAGCATCGATTGGTATGGCCCTGACAACCAGCAGATCGCGAGCGATCAGCAGATGGTGGCGCGCGGCGAGCGGACGATGAGCTTCGCCGCCAAGAACACCGCGGCGTGGGGCCAGGGCGACTATCACGCCGACGTCACGGTCGGCGGCCAGAAGGTCGATACCGAGCGCTTCAGCATCGTGGCTCCCGACAAGGCCGAAAACACCGCCGGCAAGGCCAACGATCCCGGCAACGCCGTCGCCGACGTGAGCGTCGGCCACCAGCTGGGCGCCGACGGCGGCATCGCCGCCGGCCAGGACGGCAAGCACTTCATGCCCGGCGATCCGATCTATGTCGCCTTCAAGACCGGCGGCGCGCCGGCCGGCGCCAGCATCGAGATCGATTGGGTGGGACCGCAGGACCAGAAGCTGGGCACCGAGACCCGGCAGGTCGCCGCGGGCGATACGATGATGCACTTCTCGACGCGCCAGACCAGCGGCTGGGGGCTCGGCGACTACCATGCCGATCTGCTGGTCAACGGCCAGAAGGTGGATACCGAGCACTTCAGCATCGTCAACGCCAATCACGCCGACAAGGCGGGCCGTTAGCCCAGTAAAGCCCACTTGCAGACCAACCGGCACCGGCGGTTGCGGGGAACACGGCGGCGGTTGCCGCGGCCAGGGATGGCGGCGGCGACCGCCGCCGCCGCGCTGACCGCGCTGACCGCGCTGCTGCCGCTGGCCTGCCTGCGCCTGCAACCGCCGACGGTGCCGATGCGCTCGCTGGCGCTCGCCGTATCGCAGCCGCCGCATCACCGGTTGGTGGTGCTGCTGGAGGGGCGCGGCGGCAGCCCGGAAAACTTCGCCTACGCCAATTTCGCCGCTCTGTCGATCGCCGGCCGGCTGCCCGCCGACCTGATCGCCGCCGACGCCCGCCTCTCCTACTTCTACCGCGGCAACCTGGTCGAGCGCCTGCATCAGGACGTGATCGCGCCGGCCCTGGCGCGCGGTTACGATCAGGTTTTCCTGGCCGGCGTCTCGCTCGGCTGCGCCACCGCGCTGCTCTATTACGCCGAGCATCCGCAGGCGGTGAGCGGCATCCTGCTCCTGTCGCCGTTCCTCGGGCGCGGCGAGGTGGTGAGGGAGGTGGAGAGGGCGGGCGGCCTGGCGCGCTGGCAGCCGCCGGCGACGCTTCCGCCGCTCGACTTTCCGCGCCGCGAGTGGGAGATCCTGAAGGGCATGACCGGCGGCGGCGGAGGGGCGGCGGGAGCGGGAGCCGCCACGGTGCCGCTCTACCTCGCCTACGGCGACCACGACCACTTTCTCGCCGCCGATCGGCTCCTGGCGGCGGCCCTCCCTCCCGGCCGGGTGCTGGTGGTCCCCGGCCATCACGACTGGCCCACCTGGCGGACGCTGTGGACGAGGTTCCTGGCGTCCGGCGCGCTGGACGAGCCCGGCGGCGGCGTCGCCGCGGCCGCCCAGCGATAGGCCGGCCAGAGCAGCCCGGCCACGGATTCCGTCTTTCGTTGTAGAGGGGAGTGGCGGCGTGCGCCCGGGTGCGGCGGCAGGTTGCCGCCTCCGGCCGCGGCGGGGAGGTACGTCCGGCACGCCAAGATGAGACAATTCGTGACCGGCGCAGAGATCATGGCGGAGCCGAACCACAGCCTTTCCGACCGGACAGCGGGCCGGTCCTCCGGAGCCACGGGCGGAAAGATCGCCGTCCTGGCGGAGAAGCCGGCGGTGGCGCGCGACATCGCGCGCGTGCTGGGGGCGGAACGGCGGGGCGAGGGCTGCCTCTACGGCAACGGCTACGTGGTGACCTGGGCGATCGGGCACCTGGTCGGCCTGGCTCAGCCGCACCAGATCCGCCCCGAGTGGCGGCGGTGGCAGCGCGAGACGCTGCCGATGCTGCCGCGGGACTGGCCGTTGGTGGTGGCCGAGGAGCGGCAGGAGCAGTTCGAGGCGGTGCGCCGGGTGCTGGCCGACGAGCAGGTCGAGCGGGTGGTGTGCGCGACCGACGCGGGGCGCGAGGGGGAGCTGATCTTCCGCTACATCTATGAGGCCGCGGGGTGCCGCAAGCCGGTGTCGCGGCTGTGGATCTCGTCGCTCACCGAGGAGGCGATCCGGCGCGGCTTCGAGCGGCTGCGCGAGGGGCACGACCTGGACCCCCTGGCGGCGGCGGCGCGCGGACGCAGCCGGGCCGACTGGCTGGTGGGCATGAACCTGTCGCGCGCCTGCACCCTGGCCTTCGGCGAGGAGCTGACCGTGGGCCGGGTGCAGACGCCGACCCTCGCCATGGTGGTCGAGCGCGAGCTCGCCATCCGCAGCTTCGTGCCGGAGGACTACTTCGAGGTGGTGGCGACCTTCGCCGTGCCGCCGGCCGCGGCGCCCGGCGCCGCGGATCCAGGCACCGCGGCGCCGGCGGCCACC
>JASLEW010000515.1 GCA_030150965.1 Thermoanaerobaculia bacterium
CGCCCGGGAGCCGCGGCCCCCAGGCGCCGGCCGGACCGGGTTCGCCGCGGAGCCCCCGCCGCGGCCGGCTCGACCGGCGCCGCGGTTCACCAGGGAACTTGCAACCGGAGACGAGGGAGCAGTCATGCACCGCACCGCCAGATGGTCCTCGATCGCGCTCCTCGCCCTGTGGGCAGCCATCGCCGCCGGAGAGACCCGGGAGATCCGGCCGAACCCGCCGAACCCGCCGCACACCGCGGGCGGGGAGGTGACCGCCGACGTCGACCTCGCCGACGTGCCGGTGGACCGGGCGCTGCACCTGCTCGCCGAGACCTTCGACGTCTCTGTCGCGGCCGGCGCGCTGCCGGACGCCAGGGTGACCGTCCGGCTGCGCGGCATCGGCGCGGCGGAGGCCTTCGCCGCCGTCGCCGCCGCGGCCGGGCTGGAGGTGGTGCGGGACGGCGCGGTCCTCGCGGTGGTGCCCAGGCGCGGCGACGGCGCCGCACGGCAGGTGGTCTCGGACACGCTGCCGGAGGGCGGCGCGGCGGGCCTCGAGGGGCTGGACGGCACCGGCGTCGAGGTGCACCGGATCGGCCCGAGCGACGTGCTGCTCAAGGGCAGCAGGGGCGCCGTCGAGGCCGCCGCCGCGGCCCTCGGCAGGGCCCGCCGGCAGCAGGTGGTGGACCGCGAGTTCCACCTCGGCACCGCCTCCGGCGAGGAGACGCTCAAGGTCGTCCAGCCGCTGCTCGAAGCGCACGTCGAGTCGGCGACCTACAACGCCGCCGGGCACGTGCTCACCGTCTCGGCGCTGCCCGCGACCCTGGCCCGGCTCGAGCCGCTCATGGCCAGCCTGACCCTCGAGCCGCTGCAGTACGAGATCGAGGTCAAGGTGGTGGAGGTGTCGCGCAACGCGCTGCGCCAGATCGGCTCGCAGGGCACCTTCAACCTCAACGTGAGCGGCGGCGTCCTGGCCACGACCTTCCCCATGACCGGCCTCGGCCAGGCGCTGCGCTACCTGCCGTCGGCCAACCAGCTCGCGGCGCTCACCGGGGTCGGCGGCACGGGCGCGGCGGCCGGCTCGACCGGCGACTCGGGATTCCGCTTCGGGCAGATCGACGGGCGGGGCATCGGCCTGGCGATCCAGCTGCTTGAGCAGTCGGGCGACGCGCGGGTGATGGCCACCCCCAAGGTGACGGCGCTCGACAACCGCCACGCCCACATCAGCATGGTCACCACGCTGCGCATCCCCACCTACACGCTGAATCAGGCCTTCGCCACCACCTCGGTGACCGGCATCGAGCAGGTGGACGTGGGGACGACGCTGGACGTGCGGCCGCGCCACCTGGACGGCCACCAGATCCTGCTCTCGGTCACCCCCGAGGTGAGCGAGCTCGAGCCCACCAGCTCGGTCTACAGCCAGAACGGGCTCACCCAGGGGCTGCCGGTGGTCACCCGGCGCCGCACCGACACCGAGGTGATCCTCGAATCCGGCGAGACGCTGGTGATCGGCGGCCTGGTCACCGAGCACAGGACGCAGACGCACGGCAAGACGCCGGGGCTGGGCGACCTGCCGCTGATCGGCCGGGCGTTCCGCCTGGAGGGCAAGCAGACCGACAGCACCGAGCTGCTGATCTTCGTCACCCCGCGCGAGCTGCCGGCGGCGGCGGAGCGGCGCACCAAGGTGCGGGTGGACGACTCCTGGATCCCGGCGATCCTCGCCGCGCGGCTGTCGGAGGCGCGCGGGCGCCTGCACGCCAGGGCGGCGGCGGACCGCGCCGCCGGCGTCCGCGCCCTGGAGCAGATGGACGCCGAGCTGCGCGGCGAGGGCATCGACGTGGCCCCCGACGTGGCGGCCCTGGGCGGCGACGGCAGCGGCGAGGTGACGGCGGCGGCGGCGCTCTTCCTGCTGCGCGAGCGGCCGGTCACCGCGCTCGCCGAGCTGGCCCGCTTCAGGGACAGCCGGGCGGTGGCGCTCGGCGCCCTCGCGGCGCCGCTCGCACCGCACCTGCGCGCCGCCCTGGCCGAGATGATGGCACGCGAGGACGGCGGCGCCGAGCTCCTGGCGCGCCGCTTCGACGCCGCGCTGGCCGCCGGTGATCTGGCGGTGGCGGAGCGCCTGGGCGAGGCGCTGGCGGTCGCGACGCCGGCGCTCGCCGCCGCCCGCAGGGCCGTGCATCCTGCCGGCCTCGCGCTGTCGGAGGAGGAGGCGGCGGCGCCGGTGTCGGCATCGTCGTCGGTGTTGGCATCGTCGTCGGTGTCGGTTTCGGCGTCGGGGTCAGGGCCGGCGTCGGCGCCGGCCGGCGAATCGCCCCTCGCGTGGAGCGGCACGCCGCCCGAGACCGCCCTCACCGGCGGCGCCGCCGCATCCGCCCAGGTGCGCGCCGCGCTCGATCTGCTGGCCAGCCGCACGCCCGACCTGCGCAACCTGGTGGGCTTCGCCCTGGCGAGGATCGCCGCCGGCGCGCCGGCCCCGGGCGCCGACGCGGCGCGGCACGGCGCGCGCGTGGCGACCGGCGACCGGACGGTCGAGGAGGTGGCGGTCGAGCTGGTCGAGCTGGCGGCCCAGGTCTTCGCGGCGCGCGTCGGCGGTGCCGCGGCGGCGGACGGCCGCGGCCTCGCCCGGGCGGCGACGAGCGCGCGGCTCCTGGCGTGCGAACGGCTCGGCGGCGAGCCGTGCGCGGCGGAGCGCCGGGAGGCCCCGGCGGGCAGCCTGCTCGCCGCCGCACAACCCACGGCCGGCCCGCCGGCCGCGCCGGGAGGTCCGCGATGAAGCCCGGCAGCTGGACGGCGGCGGTGCTGATCGCCGCCCTGATCACCGTCGCCGTCTGCGGCCTGTCGCTGCTGGCCGTGAGGGCCAGCGTCTTCTCCACCGCGACCAGCCTCGACCTGCTGCGTCTCCAGCTCAGGGTCGCGCGCCTCCAGGATCTCCTGATCCGGCACTCCCAGGAGCGCCTGGAGGGGAGCCTGGCGGCCGTTGGAGCCAGCGGCGCCGTCGGAGCCAGCGGCACTGCCGCGCCGGGCGCCGCGGCGGGAAGAGGCAGCGGCGCACGGGCCGCCGCTCCCGGGCGGACCGCCGCCGCGGCGGACGGAGCCGCGCCCGGGGAGCCGTGGCCCGAGACGGCGCCGAACGAGTAGACGAAAAAGGAGGACCGAGGCCATGGCACAAACCCTGTCGATCGTCCGCACCCTGCCCGGCCCGGCCGCCCCGCGGGCGGCCG
>JASLEW010000552.1 GCA_030150965.1 Thermoanaerobaculia bacterium
TCCGCGGCCGGGGACGGCGGTGCAGGGGCGGCCTCCACTGAGGCGACCGAGGCAGACGAGGCAGAGGGTCTCCTGGCCGGCAGAGCGCCGGCGGGCGCACCGGCGGCGGCGGCCGGCTCGCCGCCTTCCTGCGCCGCGCGGGGGAGCCGGCCGCCGCCGCCGGTGCGCCCGCCGGCGCTCTGCCGGCCAGGAGACCCTCTGCCTCGTCTGCCTCGGTCGCCTCAGTGGAGGCCGCCCCTGCACCGCCGTCCCCGGCCGCGGATCCTCCTCGGCGCTCGGCCCCGGAGCCGCCCCGGCCCTCCGCCCCGTCCTGGCTCGCGGCCGACCGCCGCCACGTCTGGCACCCGTACACCCAGATGCAGACCGCGCCGCCCCCGCTGCCGGTGGTGCGCGCCGAGGGGGTCTACCTCCATACCGCCGACGGCCGGCGCCTGCTCGACGGCATCTCCTCCTGGTGGGTGAACATCCACGGCCACAACCATCCGCGCCTCAACCGGGCGCTGGCCGAGCAATCGCGGCGCCTGGCGCAGGTGATCTTCGCCGGCTTCACCCACGAGCCGGCCGCCCGCCTGGCGGCGGCGCTGGCGGAACGGGCTCCCGGGCGCCTGCCCTGGGTGTTCTACTCCGACGACGGCTCCACCGCCGTCGAGGTGGCGCTCAAGATGGCGCACCAGCACTGGCGCCACCGCGGCGAGCCGCACCGCACCCTGTTCGTCGCCTTCGACGACGCCTATCACGGCGACACCTTCGGCGCCATGGCCGCCGGCGGCGTGGCGGCGTTTCATGCCGCCTTCCGCGACCTGTTCTTCGCCGTGCGCCGGGCGCGGACCCCAGCCTCGGCGGCGCGCGGCTCCGCCTCGCCCCCGCTCGCCGAGATCCTGGAGCGCGAGGGGCCGCGGATCGCGGCGGTCGTCCTGGAGCCGATGTTGCAAGGCGCCGGCGGCATGCTGGTGCAACCGCCGGAGTGGCTGCGCGAGGTGCGCGCGCTGACCCGCCGCCACGGCGTGCCGCTCGTCGCCGACGAGGTGCTCACCGGCTTCGGCCGCACCGGCCGCCTCTTCGCCTGCGAGCACGGCCCGATCGAGCCCGACCTGCTGTGCCTGTCGAAGGCGCTGACCGGCGGCTACCTGCCGCTCTCGGCGACCCTGGCGAGCGACGAGATCTACCGCTCGTTCCTCGCCGCCGACCGCGCCCGCACCTTCTTTCATGGGCACTCGTTCACCGGCAACGCGCTGGCCTGCGCCGTCGCCCTGGCGAGCCTGGCCCTGTTCGAGGAGGAGGATCTCCTGGGACGCATCGCGCGCCTCGAACGGCTGTTCGCCGCGCGCCTCGCCGCCCTCGCCGCGCACCCAGCGGTCGCCGCGGTGCGCCACCTGGGCGGCATGGCGGCGGTCGAGCTGCGGCCCGAGGCCGGGAGCGGCGGCTATCTCGACGGCATCGGCCCGGTGCTGGCGCAGCGCTTCCTCGACCGCGGCCTGCTGCTGCGCCCGCTCGGCAACGTCGTCTACCTGCTGCCACCCTACGTGATCACCGACGAGGAGGCGACGGGCGCCCTGGACGCCGTCGCCGCGGTGCTCGATGAGCTCTGAGCCTCGCCACCGCCTCGCACCGGCCGGCAACCGCTCGCTCCGCCAATCGAGCTGAGGGAGACCTCGAGCATGCGCATCCAGCCCGGAACCGCCTACCCGCTCGGCGCCGTCTACGACGGCGCCGGCACCAACTTCGCCGTCTTCTCCGAGGTGGCGGAGAGAGTCGAGCTCTGCCTGTTCGACGACGACGGCGAGGAGACCCGCATCGAGCTGCCCGAGGTGACCGCCTTCTGCTGGCACGGCTACCTGCCCGAGGTCGGCCCCGGACAGCGCTACGGCTTCCGCGTGCACGGCCCCTGGGCGCCGCGGGAGGGGCACACCTGCCTGCCGGAGAAGCTCCTGCTCGATCCCTACGCCCGCGCCGTCGCCGGCGGCGTCGAGTGGCACGAGGCGCTCTACTCCTATCACTTTGCCGCCCCGCCTGCCGGCGACAACGGCGACAGCGCGGAGCACGAGCCCAACCGCCTGGACAGCGCGCCCTACGTGCCGCGTTCGGTGGTGGTGAACCCCTACTTCGACTGGGGCCACGACCGGCCGCCGCGCATCCCGCTCAACGAGTCGGTGATCTACGAGACCCACGTCAAGGGCTTCACCAACCGCCATCCGGAGATCCCGCCCGAGCTGCGCGGCACCTATGCCGCCCTCGCCCATCCGGCGGCGGCCGGCTATCTGAAGCGCCTGGGGGTCACCGCCGTCGAGCTGCTGCCGGTCCACCAGTTCGTGCAGGACGACCGGCTGAAGCAGGCCGGGCTGCGCAACTATTGGGGCTACAACTCGATCGGCTACTTCGCCCCGCACAACGAGTACGCCACGATCGCGCACCAGGCCGGCGCCGCCGCCGCCGCCGGCCAGCAGGTGCAGGAGCTCAAGCAGGCGATCCGGGCCCTGCACCAGGAGGGGATCGAGGTCATCCTCGACGTGGTCTACAACCACACCGGCGAGGGCAACCACCTGGGGCCGACGCTGTGCTTCAAGGGGCTCGACAACGCCGCCTACTACCGCCTCCTGCCCGACCGGCGGCGCTTCTACATGGACTACACCGGCACCGGCAACAGCCTCAACATGCGGCACCCCCACGTGCTGCAGCTCCTCATGGACTCCCTGCGCTACTGGGTGCTGGAGATGCATGTCGACGGCTTCCGCTTCGACCTCGCGGCCACGCTCGCCCGCGAGCTCCACGACGTCGACCGCCTGTCGGCCTTCTTCGACGTCATCCAGCAGGACCCCGTGATCAGCCAGGTCAAGCTGATCGCCGAGCCCTGGGACGTGGGGGAGGGGGGCTATCAGGTGGGGAACTTCCCGCCGCTCTGGTCGGAATGGAACGGCAAGTACCGCGACACCGTCCGCGACTACTGGCGGGGGGAGGACCAGACCCTGGGCGACTTCGCCAACCGCTTCACCGGCAGCTCGGACCTCTACGCCACCACCGGCCGCAAGCCCTCGGCGAGCATCAACTTCGTCACCGCCCACGACGGCTTCACCCTGCGCGACCTGGTCTCCTACAACGAGAAGCACAACGAGGCCAACGGGGAGGAGAACCGCGACGGCGAGAGCCACAACCGCTCCTGGAACTGCGGCGCCGAGGGGCCCACGGACGACCCGGAGGTGAATGCCCTGCGCGCCCGGCAGCAGCGGAACTTCCTGGCGACGCTCTTCCTGTCCCAGGGGATTCCCATGCTCCTGAGCGGCGACGAGGTGGGGCGCACGCAGGGGGGGAACAACAACGCCTACTGCCAGGACAACGAGATCTCCTGGCTCGACTGGGAGAACGTCGATCGAGAGCTGCTCGAATTCACCTCCCGGCTGATCGCCTTCCGGCGGGAGCACCCGGTCTTCCGGCGCCGCCGCTGGTTCCTGGGCACCCGCATCCATGGGGAAGGGGTGCGCGACATCGGCTGGTTCCGGCCGGACGGCGAGCTGATGAGCGACGAGGACTGGAGCCACGGCTTCGCCAAATCGCTGGGCGTGTTCCTCAACGGCGACGCTATCCCCAGCCTCGATCCGCGGGGCGAGCGGGTGACGGACGACAGCTTCTACGTCCTCTTCAACGCCCACCACGAGCCGCTCTCCTTCCGCCTGCCCAACCGTCCGGAGTGGGGGGAGCGCTGGAAGCAGGTGCTCGACACGAACGAGCGGGTCCCCTCGGAAGGTGAGATCCACGAGGCTGGGAGCGAGGTGCCGGTGGCGGCGCGGGGCGTGGTGGTGCTGATGCGGGCGTGAGGTGCCGGAAGAGGACGGCCCTGTCACTCTTTGGAATCGAAATCGATCTTTTCGAGCTCGCGGAGGACCTCCTCGGTCCCGATGAGCTCCGCGAACCGGTAGAGGAGATTGGCGAAGCTCTCCGAATACCCCTCCGCCTCCGCCGCATGCTGAATGGAGAGGCGCTCTTCGGAGGTCAGGCGAGACCCTGCCGTGGAGGAAGCTACATCACCGGGGGGGGTACGGCTACGATAAACCACGTCACGAGCTATCATCACATAAATTGGTGTAAGCAACGTGTGTGCCCGTGACAATATGAGTCATCCGAGCGATCCGTCGGACCGGACCGATAACGCTTTTCCCTCTCCGGACGGCGGGAAGGGCGACGGGCATGGTGAGGCTCCCGTAGACGAAAACGCCTCTGCCTTCGTAAAAACCTCCATAACGCCCTTGGGGCATCCCGGAGGAGACACCGCATGAGACTACCCAAGACCCTCATTCCGGCCGCCGTTCTGCTCACCCTCGCCGGCCCGGCGGCCCATGCCCAGAAGAGCGCGAAGAAGCCGGCCCAGGCCCGGAAGCCCCAGGCGGCCCAGCAGGCCCCGGCCCAGCAGGCCACCGCGGCCGATACCTTCGCCGCCATGGATACGAATCACGACGGCAAGATCACCCGCGCCGAGTGGAAGGGCAACGCCATCGGCTTCGCCATGCTCGACCGCAACGGCGACGGCGTCCTCACCGCCGACGAGCTCAAGCCCGCCGATCTCGCTCCGGCGCAGGATGCCTCCGCCGACACCTTCGCCAAGCTCGACCGCAATCACGACGGCCGCCTCACCCGCGCCGAGTGGCAGGGCGACGCCAAGGAGTTCGACCGCCGCGACCGCAACCACGACGGCGTCGTGACAAAGGACGAGTACCTCCGGCCGCCGCAGTAGCCCCCTCATCACCCCCGCCCTCTTCTCCCGTCCCCTCCCACCCTCCCTCGCCGGGAGAAGAGGGAGAAAAACAAGAGCTGAGGGCAGTTTTGTCTTT
>JASLEW010000649.1 GCA_030150965.1 Thermoanaerobaculia bacterium
TGCGGCCCGAACTTCAGCTGCACGCCGTGGTAGGCGGCGGCCACCTCGTCCGGCACGTCCTCGCGGGCCAGCAGCGCCAGCGCATTGGCGCAGGCGATCTTCATCTCCATGTTCACCCGCCGGGCCCGCACGTCGAGGGCGCCGCGGAAGATGTAGGGGAAGCCCAGGACGTTGTTGACCTGGTTGGGATAGTCGCTGCGGCCGGTGGCGACGATGGCGTCGGGGCGCGCCGCGCGCGCGTCGTCGTAGGAGATCTCGGGGTCGGGATTGGCCATGGCGAAGACGATCGGATCGCGCGCCATCGAGCGCACCATGTCCGCGGTCACCACCCCGGCCACCGACAGCCCGACGAAGACGTCGGCGCCGGCGATGGCCTCGGCCAGGGTGCGCATCTCCGTCGCCACCGCGAACTCCGCCTTGTAGGGGTCCATCAGCTCGGTGCGCCCGCGGTAGACGACGCCGGCGATGTCGCAGAGGATCAGGTTGCGGCGCTGGGCGCCGAGCTCCAGGTAGAGCCGGGCGCAGGAGAGCGCCGCGGCGCCGGCCCCCGAGAACACCACCCGCACCTCCGCGATGCTCTTGCCGGCGAGCTGCAGGGCGTTGAGCAGCGCCGCTCCCGAGATGATGGCGGTGCCGTGCTGGTCGTCGTGGAAGACCGGGATGTTCATCTCCGCCTTGAGGCGGCGCTCGATCTCGAAGCAGTCGGGGGCGCGGATGTCCTCGAGGTTGATGCCGCCGAAGCTCGGCTCGAGGAGCTTCACCGCGCGGATCAGCTCCTCCGGGTCCTCGGTGGCGATCTCCAGGTCGAAGACGTCGATGTCGGCGAAGCGCTTGAACAGGACCCCCTTGCCCTCCATCACCGGCTTGCCCGCCAGCGCGCCGATGTTGCCCAGGCCCAGGACCGCGGTGCCGTTGCTGACCACCGCCACCAGGTTCCCCTTGGCCGTGTAGTCGTAGGCGAGCAGCGGATCGCGCTGAATCTCCCGGCAGGGGTAGGCGACGCCCGGGCTGTAGGCCAGCGACAGGTCGCGCTGGGTGCGGGTGGGCTTGGTGGGGACGACCTCGATCTTTCCCTTGCGCCCGGCGGCGTGATAGGCCAGGGCTTCCTCGCGGCTGATCTTCTTCACGGCGCTGCCACCTCGCCCCGGAGCGCACGGCCTCGCACGAGGCCGGCGGCGCAGGATCTTACTCCAAGGGCTCAGGCGGGGGGGTTGCCGGCGCCCGAGAGCACGATCTGCTCGAACACCCGCCGGTAGAGCACCAGCAGATCGGCGAAGACCCGGGCGAACGCCTGGTCCGTCGCCTCCTCCAGCAGCGGATGCTGGCGCGGCAGGGGCGGCAGGTGGAGGGGCGCCGGCGTCCCCTCGGCGCGGGAGAGCGGCGCGGCGGCGGGGTCGGCCGGCGCGACGGCGGCGCCGTCCCCCGTGCCCGCGACGGCGGGCGGGTCGAGCGCCGCCGCGCGGCTGTCGACCAGGTACAGGGTGTAGAAGAACTGGAACATATCGACCTGCAGCACCCGCAGGATCTTCTCCAGCGAATCCAGCTTGGGCAGCTCCTTGCCGTTCTCGTACTTGGACAGCTGGCTCTTGCCGATGCGCGCCTCGCGCGCCACGCGGCTCTGGCTCTTGCCGCGCAGCTCGCGCAGCAGGCTGAGCGTCCTGCCCAGGTTGGCAAACATGCCCATAGGCGAAATGTAGCGGCAGGAACATACCTGGCGCAAGCGTAAGTCACTGAAAATGATACATTTAGGACGCAAACGGTAGCCAGATAAGATCATTCTGTCATCGCTAATGACCACGCCTGCGCGGCGATCGAGCAGCCAGCAGACAAAAAATAGTCGATATCCGCTCAGGGAACGTTATTGCTGCGGGGGCGGCCGGCGCCGCGGGGCCGGCCCGGCGCCAGGTGCCGCGAGCGGCGTCAAGTTCCCGCTGGCGGAACCCTCTGCCCGGGGGCGCTGCAACCCGGCTTCAGCGCTTCTTGCGGCGCCCGCGCTGGCGCGCCGCTTTGGGCGGTTCCGGCGGCTCCGGCGCCGGGGAGGGCGCCGGCGCCATCGCCGCCGGCGGCGGCGGCGCGGCTTCGGGCATGGCGGAGCGCGGGACGACGCGGAACAGGACCACGACGTCGCCGAACTCGATGGCGCCCTGCGCCACCGCCTGCGATTGGTGCAGGACTCCGGAGACGAAGGACTGGAACCTGCTGATCGTTTCCCGGATCTCCCCCGGCAGGCCCTGCGCTCCGGAGGGCGGTGGATAGGGCTTTTCCTCGCCGGCGCCGGCGCGCTCCACCTGCAACAGCTCGGTTTCCACCAGGTCGTAGCGGCGGAAGAACTCACGCCGGCTGACGCCCTGCGCGGTCAGGATCTTGGCCACCGTGCCGAGCGTCGCCTCCTGGTGCCCGTTCTCGATCCGCGACAGCTGACCGCGGCCGAGCTCGGCCTTGAGGCCCAGCTGGGCCAGGGTCAGGTGGCGCTCCTTGCGCAGGCGCCGCAGGGTCTCACCCACGAGTGCGAACATTTCCACTCGCGCAACATACTCGCGACCAGGCCCGTCTTGCAAGCGTAACTCATTGGGTATCAAATGTTTACGCCAGAAGAACCTTGCCTTGAAAGGCGCTTTGTTGCCGTCCGCGGACAGCCGCCGACGCGAGATATGCAGATGAACGGCAACCATGGAGCGCGAAAAGAAAAACCGCGGCACCCCGCGCCGCGACGTGGCGCGCCCGCGGGCCATGCCGGCTGCCCCCGCCGCACCAGGGGAGCCGCCGCCGTGCCGGCCGGCCGAGCCGTTCGGGTTCCCGGGAAGGCGGGGAAGAGGCCTAGGCCGCCTGGCGCACGATCTCGGCGCTCGCCGGCCACCCGCCGGCGAGGAAGGTCTCGGCGGCGGCAAAGAACTCCTCGGGCCGTTCGAGATAGGGATGGTGGCCGGCCCCGGCGATGCGCAGGAACCGCGCGTTGCCGCCGTGCGCCGCCCAATCGCGCGACGCCCCGAGCGGCACCAGGTCGTCGGTGCCCTGGACGACCAGCAGCGGGAACTGGAGCGCCGCGAGGCGCGGGCGGAAATCCCAGGCCTTCATCTTGGGCACGATGTGATCGAAGTAGAGCGTCATGGTATGGCGCGGCCACTCGTTGGGAAAGGCGCAGACGTCGTCGAGCGGGAAGCGCGCCGCCGCCTCCGGCTCGCTCATCTGCGCCGGCAGCAGGAAGTAGGTGAACCAGGCGCGGCAGTAGGCCACCGGGTCGTCGCGGTCGATGCCGTCGCGCCGCATCTCCTCGAGGCGGGGCACCCCCGGCGGATAGATGAGCACCTCGGCGGCGGGCGTCTCCTGCGCCCATTCGCCGGGCTGCCGGGGCGTGATCGGACAGACCAGCAGCATGCGCTCGATCCGCGCCGCGTTCTCCATGGCATAGAGCGCGGTGATCGCGGCGTGATAGGAGGTGCCGACGAGCGACATGCGCTCCAGGCCGAAGTAGCGGCGCACCGCCTCCAGGTCGCGGACGTCCTGCTCGAGCCCGAGGAAGCGCCGGTCGGTGACGGTGCTCGAACGGCCGCGGCTCCGCGGGTCGTAGAGGATGAGGCGGCGCCCGGCGGCAAGCGGCAGCAGCGCGTCGGCCAGCCAGTTGGCGTTCGGGATCAGCACCGTCTCCGCGCCCTCGCCCAGCACACGGTAGTAGAGGTGCAACCCGCGCCGCACGAAAACGAAGCCTTCGCTGCTTTTCATCGGCCCTGCCCGGCTCTCCGTCCCAAGCGCCCGCAGTTTACTACAGCGGCCTCCGCACCCTCCGGCAAAGCCCTTGGGGTGCGTCCGTCCGACGCCCCGCGGCGTGGGCGGAGGGCGCGGAGGCCGCCCGCCGGGTCAACGATCCGACACCACGTCGACGATCGCCAGGGCCGCGGCCACCGCCGCCAGCCAGCCCGCCAGGGGGGCGTTGCCGCTGAAGCCGGCGACCGCCGCGGCGGTGGCGAACAGGGCTCCGACGCCGCGCACCAGGCGCCCCTTCCTGGGCGCCGGCGGCGGCGGCGGCCACTGCGGTGGATGGGAGCCCTGCGCATCGGAATGGATGTCCACTTCTTTGGCCATTGCTCTCTTCCCTCCTGAGGAACGATCCGCCGAAGGCGGTCGAAGCCGGGCGCAACCTGATGGTGAGGCGCCGCCGCGGCCGCACCCGTTACGGCGGCATGGCGCGGCGTCACCGCGGCCGGCCGACCAGGAGGAAGGGCGCCCAATAGAAAGGATGGCCGTAGGGCGAGCGCTCGATCATCTCGAGCTTGGCGCTGCGCAGCGCCTCCGCCGCGTCGCCGCTCGCCCGCAGGTGGCCATAGAAGCTCACCATCAGCGCCGCCGTCGACTCGTCGTCGACCGCCCACAGGCTGACCACGACACCGCCGGCGCCCGCATACAGAAAGGCGCTCGTCATCCCGGTCAGCCCTTCGCCGAATGCCTCTTTTCCCAGGCCGCTGTTGCAGGCCGAGAGTACCACGAGGCCGGCGCCGAGCTGGAGGTTGAAGATCTCGCGCACGCTGAGCAATCCGGTGCCGGAGCCGCCGCCAAGCACCAGGCCGGAGAGCTCGGGCTGCCGCTCGTCGAGCAGCCCATGCACCGCGAAGTGCAGGATCCGAGCGGTCGCCACCAGCGGGTTGGTCTTGACCGCCTCCTCGGTGGCATCGGGGCCGGCGAACACCGCCGCCTCGCCCGGTGGGAAGAGGCCGGCGATGCGCTGCACCTCGGACAGGGCCGCCGGCAGCGCGGGCAGCGCTGCCGACGGCGCGGCAAAGCCGACGAACAGCTTGCCGGCGCCGCCCGGCGCGGCGGCGCCGGGCGCGGGCCTGGCGAGGAGCTGGGCCAGCACCGCGGCGGACGGCACATAGACGATCGACCGCTGGCGGAGGAGGTAGGGCAGCCCGCGGGGCGCGGCCTGGGGCGGCGGCGGCGAGGTCAGCAGCTGCTCGAAGTTGAGCATGTGCAGCGGCCCGTCCGGCGCCACCAGCCAGCTGGGCTTGTCGCGCAGCTCCGGCGCCGCCGGCAGCAGCAGCAGGCGGTAGAGCTCGTAGGACTCGGCGGCCAGCTGCCGCGCCCGCAGCCGGCTGTTGCGGGCGGTCTCGGCGCGCAGCGCGGCGACGTGGCCGGCGATCACGCCGCGCGGCGGCAGCGGGTGGGTGAAGAGCCCCTCGCGCGTCACCACGAAGAGGACACCGCCCTCGGCGCCGACGAAGAACTCGAGCAGCGCCTGCCGCTCGTCGAGCAGGCGCTGGACCTCGGGCAGCCGCGGCGGCAGCGGCGCCCGCATCGCGGCATAGGCGGGATCGCGGCCGCGGATCTCCGCCTCCAGGTCTTTCTCCTCGTCGAAGGCCCGCGACAGCTCGTCGTCGAGGCGCTGGACGTCGGCCGGCGGCAGCGCCAGGCGCGCCGGCGAGAGCAGCCGGCCCTGCAGGCGCTCCAGGCGCTCGCCGAGCGCCGTCTCGCGCTGCCTGAGCTCCGCCGGGACGCCGCGCCGGACCTCGATCCGCCGCTCGGCCAGGAGGTCCAGCAGCCCGCGGGCCCGCGCCTGCTCGCTCGCCGCCAGCGCCTCGGCGTCGTGGCCGGCCCCCGGCTGCTGCCGGTCGAGGCGCAGCAGCAGGTCCACGTTCAGCTCGTAGGAGGAGCGGCGGGAGTCGAGGAAGCTGATGCGCTGGTCGGGGAGGACGAGGCCGGCCCGCAGCTGCTCGGTCAGCGCCAGGGCGCGGCCGATCGCCGCGCGGGCCGCCTGCAGGTCGCCGCGGTCGCGCTCCAGCCGCGCCAGGCCGCTCTGCGCCGAGGCCTCGACCAGCGGCATCCCGCCGCCGAGGCGGGTGGCCTCCCGGAAGGCGGCGGCGGCGGCGGCGAAGTCCCCGGTCCTGGCGCGCGCCTGGCCCAGCTCGACCAGGATCTGCGCCCGCCGGCCGGGGCTCTCCTGGCGCGCCAGCGCCGCGCTCAGCTCGGCGACCGCCTCCGGCAGCCGGCCCAGCCGCGCGTGCGCCCTCCCCAGGCCATAGAGCGCGACCGCTTCGAGCCCTTGCAGGCCGCCCTCGCGCGCCACCCGCAGACCCTGCTGAAGATAGCCGGCGGCGGCGGCGTCCTCCCCGCGGGCGGCGAGCGCATGGCCGATGCCCAGGAGAGCGTTGACCCTGCCGTCCGCCGCTCCCAGCTCGGTGAAGGTCCCGAGCGCCTGGCGGTAGACGCGCAGCGCCCGGTCCTTGTCGCCGAGGTAGAGCGCGGCGTTCGCCTCCCCGGCCAGCGCCCAGGCCGCGTCCAGCCGCTCGCCGGCCGCCGCCAGCAGCCGTTCGGCGGCGGCGAAGTCGGCCGCCGCCGCCGCCAGCTCGCCCTGGCGCAGGTGCAGGCTGGCGCTCTTTTCGAGCGCATCGTCCTGGGCTTCGAGGTCGCCGGCGCCCTGGCTCAGCTGGAGCGCGAGATCGAGGTA
>JASLEW010000660.1 GCA_030150965.1 Thermoanaerobaculia bacterium
GCCCGGAGGACCGTCAGGGACAGGTCGAGAAGGCCGACGTGTCCTGGATGGGCTCGAAGGTGGTGTTGGCCGGGTTGACGTACTGGCGCTGCATGCCGGTCGCCGTATCGACGACCGTGAGCGTGACCTGGACGTCGGTCAGGCCGCCGGCAAACACCCAGTAGTGCCCGCCCAGCCCGCAGCCGTTCAGCACCTTGACCACCGCCTCGACGTTGCTGGAGCTGAAGAACCAGAGGTAGCCGGTGTCGGAGGTCAGCTGGCCCACCTGCGCCGTGCCGCTGCCGGAGGAGCCGGCGTCGAAGGTCGCGGTGACCCGGAAACGGTTGTTGTTCAGGCAGAGGGCCTCCGGGCCGGGCGTGCAGCTCGCCGGGACGATGTCGGGAGCCGCCGGCCGGGCGGCCGGCAGCGGCGCGGGAGCCGCGAGCAGGGCCCTGATGTCCGCCATCGCACCCCGCCGGAGGGCGGCGGCGTCCGCGCCGCCCGGCGCCGCCGCGGCGCCGCAGGTGCCGAAGGCCATGGTGTCCTGGATCGGCGTGAACGCCGGGCCGTAGGGGATCTCGTAGTAGCGCACCGCGCCGCTCGCCGTGTCGGTCAGGCGCAGGATCACGTGCACGTTGGTGAGGCCGCCGGCGAAGACCCAGTAGTGGCCGCCCAGCCCGCAGCCGTCGAGCACCTTGACCACCGCCTCGACGTTGGCGCTGTTGAAGAACCAGAGATAGGCGGTGTCCGAGGTGATCGGCACCACGTTCGCCGGGCCGGCGTCGCCGCTCGCGTCCTGGTACACCGCCTCGAGCAGGAACCTGCCGCCCAGCAGGCACTGGCCGTTGGCGCCGGCCACGCAGGGGGCCGGGGCCGCCGCCGGCGTGATCAGCGTCGCCGTGGTGTTATCCGTGTTCCCGCCGGCGGCGTTCTCGGCGCGCACCCGGAAGGTGTAACTGGTGGCAGGCGACAGGCCGTTGACGAAGGCGGTGGTCGCCTGCGGCCGGACCGCCTGGACCTCGACGAAGGGTCCGCCGTCCTGGGAGAGCGAGAGGTGGAATGCCGCGGTCTCGGCGGCGTTGTCCTGCCAGGTGAGCTTGACCTCGGTGGCGGAGAGCGCCGTCGCCGTCAGGTTGCTCGGCGCCGCCGGCACCGCGGGCGGCGCCACCACCTTGAGCGCCCGCACCGAGGACGACGTGGCGCCCACCGCATCGGTGATCAGCAGCTCGAAGGTGCTCTCGCCGAGCGTCGTCGGCTTGCCGGTGATCGCGCCGGTCGTCGAATCGAAGGCCAGGCCCGCCGGCAGCGAGCCGCCGATCAGCGACACCGTGTAGGGCGGCGCGCCGCCCAGGATCCGCTGCGTGCGGTTCACCATCACGTTGCGGCCGATGAGCTGACCGCCGCTCTCGCTGAACAGCACCATCGAGTTGACGTTGCTCGGCCCGGCGACCGGCGTGCCGGGGCTGGCGGGCGCACCGGTCACGACGTCGAGCGACACCGCGCGCAGGTTGTGATTGGACAGGTCCGACAGCCAGAGGCTCTCGCCCTTGGAACAGCGTGATCGGCACTGCCGGCGGGCTTGCCGGCAGCCTCTCAGCCTACGCGACGCCGGGCTCAGGCGGCAAGCCCGCCGGCCGGGCAGCGCCGCCCGCGAGCCGGTGAGCCCCGGCCGACGCCGAGCGGCCGCGGTGCCGCGTGGCGCGCGAAACAACGCAACAGAAAGATGAAGTCCGACGCCCGCCGGCGGCCCGCCGCCGCCGCGCGCGGGATGATGATCGATCCATTTATTAGCGTCACGAATATAGTTTATTTTGCACGTAAGGGTGTATGAGCAATGATCGCTCGCTGGAGCGGATCCTCCGGCCGGCGGCAGGGCGCCTCCGCAAGGGCCGGTGCCCGGCCGGCGACGGGGCGCCACGATGAGCACCACGAACGATCTCATCGCCCTGGTGCTCAGGGCGCGCCGGGCGCTGGAAACGGTGGCATTGCGCACGCCGGTGCTGCGCTCGGAGCGGCTCGACGGCATCGCCGGCAGCAGGCTCTTCTTCAAAGCCGAGTGCCTGCAGCTCACCGGCTCGTTCAAGCTGCGCGGGGCCTACAATCGCGTGCGCTCGCTGACCGCCGGCGAGCGCCAGCGCGGACTGATCACGGTGAGCACCGGCAATGCGGCGGTGGGCGCCGCCTACGCCGCCCGCCTGGCAGGCGTCCGCCTGGTGGTGGTGATGCCGGTGACCGCGCTGCCGGAGAAGCTGGCGATGGTGGCGGCGCTGGGAGCGGAGATCGAGAGCCGCGGCATTCGCAGCTCCGCCGAGGCCTTCGCCCGGATGAGCGAGCTGCGGCACCGGCACGGCTTCACCCTGGTGCATCCCTTCGACGATCCGCTGGTGGTGGCGGGGGCCGCCACGGCCGTCTGGGAGCTGCTCGAAGAGGTGCCGGAGCTCGAGGTGCTGCTGGTGCCCGCGTCCGGCGGCGGGCTGCTCGGCGGCGCGCTGCTGGCGACGCAGGCGCTGGCGCCGGAGGTGTGCGTGTACGGCGTGCAACCCGCGGGCGCCGACGGCATCGTGCGCTCGCTGGCGGCCGGCGTGCCCACCGCGCCCGGCTGCATCGACACCGTGGCCGACGGGCTCACCGTGCCGTGTCCGGGCGGTCTCAATCTCGATCTCATCCGCCGCCATTGCACCGGGGTCGTGACCGCGGACGACCTTTCCATCCTGGCGGCCATGGGGCAGATCATCCGCGAGCTGCACGTGATCGTCGAACCGGCCGGCGCCGCGGGCCTCGCCGCGGCGCTCGGCGAGCCGCGCTTCCGCGGCCGCCGCGTCGGCATCCTGCTGTCCGGCGGCAACGTCAGCGCGGCACGGGTCCGCCAGGTGCTCGGCGCGACGTCGATGCAGGCGGCGCGCCGCCACCATGAGGCGGCAGGCCGCGGCGCACCGCGGCGCCGTGCCGCCAAGCTCAACGTTGGAGGTGACCATGGCGATGCCGCTGTCCTCGACACCCGCTGATCCGCCCGCCGCCATCCCGCATCGCCGTCCCCGGCGGCGCCTGCTGTGGCGCCTCGGCCGCCGGCTGGCGCAGGCGCTGCTGGTCCTCGCCGGGCTCCTGCTGCTGCTGGTCCTGGGCGCCGGCCTGTGGCTGCGCCAGCGCATGGCCGCGAGCCTGCCGGCGATGCAGGGGCGGCTGGCGCTGCCCGGGCTCAGCGCACCGGTCGCGGTCGAGCGCGACGCCCTGGGGGTGCCGACGCTGCGGGCCGCCACCCGCCTCGACGCCGCCCGCGCCCTCGGCTTCGTCCACGCCCAGGAGCGCTTCTTCCACATGGACACGCTGCGCCACGTCGGCGCGGGCGAGCTCGCCGAGCTGCTGGGCAGGGGCGCGCTCGACGTCGACAAGGGCTACCGGCTGCACCGCTTCCGCCACCTCGCCGAGCGCATCGTGGCGCAGCTGCCGCCCGGCCAGCGGGCGCTCATCGACGCCTACACCGCGGGGGTCAACGCCGGCCTGCGGGCGCTCGGCGGAAAACCTTTCGAATACAGCCTGCTGCGCGTCGAGCCGCGGCCCTGGCGGGCGGAGGACAGCTTCCTGGTGATCTTCGCCATGTACCTCGACCTCAACCACCTGGAGGCCGAGGTGGAGCGCGACCTGGGGGTGCTGCGGGCCAAGGTGCCGCAGCAGCTCTATGCCTTCGTGCAGCCGCCCGGCACCGAATGGGACGCGCCGCTCGCCGGCCCCGCCTTCACCCAGCCGCCGATCCCCGGTCCCGAGGTGGTCGATCTGCGGGCCGGGCCGGCGCCGCGGGCCGCGGCGCTGGCGGGGCCGGTGCGGCGGACGGCGGCGGGCGCCGACCGCGAGACGCCGCAGGCGCGCCGGCAGAGCGTCTTCGGCCTCTCCGGCAGCAGCTGCTGGGCGGTTTCCGGCGCCCACACCGCCGACGGACGGGCGCTGCTCGCCAACGACATTCACCTCGGGCTCAGGGTGCCGAACATCTGGTACCGCGCGTCCTGGAGCTGGCACGAGCCCGGCGGCGGCGAGCGCCGCGTCACCGGCGTGACGCTGCCGGGCGTGCCGCTGCTGGTGGTGGGCAGCACCGGGCGGATCGCCTGGGGCTTCAGCAACGCTTTTGCCGACAACGTGGACCTGGTGGACCTCGAGCTCGATCCGCGGAATCCCGAGCGCTACCGCACGCCCGCCGGCATGCGGCCCTTCGTGCACGACCTGGAGCCCATGCACATCCACGGCGCGCCCGACGCGATCCTCGACGTGACCGAGACCGTCTGGGGGCCGGTGATCAGCCGCGACGCCAGGGGGCGTCCCGAGCGCGCCATGGCCTGGACGGCGCACGATCCCGCGGCGACCAACCTGGCGCTGCTCGGCCTCGAGTCGGCGCACACCGTCGACGAGGCGATCGCGCTGGCGCGCGCGGCCGGCCTGCCGCCGCAGAACCTGACCGTGGTCGACTCCTCCGGCCGGGTGGGCTGGACGATCATCGGCAAGCTGCCGCGCCGCATCGGCTGGGACGGCCAGGTGCCCAGCTCATGGGCCGACGGCACGCACCGTTGGGACGGCTTCCTGCGCCCGGAGGAGTATCCCAGGGTGATCGATCCTCCCTCCGGCAGGATCTGGTCGGCCAACAACCGCGCGGTCGGCGGCGAGATGCTGGCGCACGTCGGCGACGGCGGCTTCGAGCTGGGCGCCCGCGCCAGGCAGATCCGCGACCGCCTGCTCAGCCTGGAGCGGGCGACGCCGCGCGATCTGCTCGCCATCCAGCTCGACGACCGGGCGCTGTTCCTGACCCGCTGGCACGATCTGCTGCTGCGGCTGCTGACGCCGGAGGCGATCCGCGCCGACCCGCGGCGCGGCGAGCTGCGGCGTCTCCTGGTGTCCACCTGGACGGGGCGCGCGACGGTGGACTCGGTGGCCTACCGCGTGGTGCGGGAGTTCCGCGACGCGGCGGAGCAGCAGATCTTCTGCAGCGTGACCGGTCTCAAGGAGGATGACGGGCCGGCGTCGGAGAACTTCGAGGGGCCGCTCTGGCGGCTGGTGACCGAGCGTCCGGGGCATCTGCTCGACCGCCGCTACCGGAGCTGGGACGAGCAGCTCCTGGCGCTGGCCGACGAGGAGCTCGCCAAGCTCCAGGCGCTGGGGCCGCGGCTCGCCGATCGCACCTGGGGAGAGCACAACACCCTCCACATCCGCCACCTGCTGGGCCGGGCGGTGCCCCCCCTGTCGCCCTGGCTCGACATGCCGGAGCACCAGTTCGCGGGCGACCAGCACATGCCGCTGCTGGTCGGCATCACCTTCAGCGCCTCCGAGCGCATGGTGGTGTCGCCGGGCCACGAGGAGAACGGGATCTTCAACATGCCGGTCGGCGAGAGCGGCAATCCGCTGTCGCCTCACTACCGCGACGGGCACGCCGCCTGGGTGGCGGGGAAGCCGACACCGTTCCTGCCTGGACCGCCGGTGGACGTGCTGCAGCTGGTGCCCGCCGGCTGAGGCGCCGCGGAGCCGTCATCTCGGCGCGCGATCGCCGGGGCGGCCGCGCGCCACCGCCCTCGCCCCGGGCGCCGCCGGATCCTCGACGGTGAGGCGGCGCGCGGCGGCGAGGCTGGTCACCTCGG
>JASLEW010000696.1 GCA_030150965.1 Thermoanaerobaculia bacterium
CTTCCTGGCCAGGCGCGCCGACGCAAGCGTAGCAGGGACTACGGTGAGGAGGCGCAACGCCGCCAGGGAGCCGGAGGGCAAGCGAATACCATACGAACTGGCCGTGCGGGACACTAGGCGGTCCCACCGTCCTGCTCCGCGGAGCGGATCACGCGCTCGATGCGGCGGTCGGGGAGGAGCCATAGCAGAGCGACGAAGACGTAGATCGCGTCGGCCAGCCACGCCCGGACGAAGGCGAGACCGATCGCCGCCATGTACAGCAGCGCCGAGACCCGGCCCTTGAGGTCCCTGCCGACGGCGCGGGCGAGGGCCGAGTCGCGGCCGTTCAGCCGCAGGAGGGCCTGCTGCAGGACCAGCCAGGCGACGCCGCACAGCAGCAGGACGAAGCCGTAGAGCGCGGTCGGCAGGGCGGCCGCCGGGTGGGCGCCAACCCAGGCGGTGGTGAAGGGCACGAGCGACAGCCAGAACAGCAGATGCAGGTTCGCCCAGAGCACCGCGCCGTCGATGTCGGTCACCGCCTGCAGCAGGTGGTGATGGTTGTTCCAGTAGATGCCGACGAAGACAAAGCTGAGCGCGTAGGTCGAGAGGGCGGGGGCGAGGCCCGCGACCGCGCCGAGACCGGCCCCTGCCGGCGCCTTGAGCTCCAGCACCATGATGGTGATGATCACGGCGATGACGCCGTCGCTGAACGCCTCGAGGCGCGACTTGTTCATCAGGCGGGAGGATAGCGCAGACCCCAGCAGGCTGCTGAAAAATCCCGCACGCCGCGCTGCGCCCTGCGGGTTGCGGCGGCGCGGGGCCATCTGCGGCGTTGCCGCTCCTCGACGATGGCCCGGCATCGCCTGCGTCGCGGCGCCTGGCATCCGGCCCCGCGGCGCTCGCGCCGCTCGGGTCGTGACGCACGGCCTTTATCAGCAGCCTGCTAGGCGGCGCCGCCGGCCGGGTCCTGGCGGTAGAAGGCGCGCAGCGTCTCGTAGAGCTCCGGGTGGTTCTGCCTGAGCTTCGCTCCGGTCTCGAAAAAGGCCTCGGTGAGCACGGCGAAGAACTCCGCCGGATCGGTCGCCGCGTAGGCGTCGATGTCGCTCTGCTGATGGCTGGCGATGCGCGTGCGGAGCTCCTCGTACTCGGGGCCGAGCGCCCGCGCCCACGCGGCATAGGCGGAGCGCCGGCCGAGATTCGGCGCGCCGTTCATCGCCCCGTCCTCGGCGTCGAGCTGATGCGCGAACTCGTGGAGCACCACGTTCCGGCCGCCGCCGGCGCAGGTGGCGCCGTGCCGGACCGCGTCCCAGGCCAGCACCACGGCCCCCATCGCCGACGACTCGCCCAGCATCGCGCGATCGCTCTCGACGACCAGGTCACCCACCCGGCGGCGCACGTTGCGGGCGACGAAGGTGCTCGGATAGACCAGGATGGAGCCGAGGCCCGGGTAGCAGCCGGCCTCACGGTGCAGCAGCAGGACGCAGGCCTGCGCGGCGATGGTGAGCCGGATCTCGCTGGTCATCCTGAGCCCGCCGCAGCCCTCGAACCGCTTCTCGGCGAGGAAGACCCGCATGTGGCCCTCGAGCTCCCGGCGGTCCGCGGCGGAAAGCGTGCCGTAGTAGGGCACGTTGCGCTGCACGATCGCGCGCTGCCTGGCGGACAGCGGCTGGCGGCGCAGCTTGGCGCGCCGCCTGGACTTGAACAGGAAATCAAGCACCCAGCTCGCCGATCGCCGCCCTGGCCGTATCGGCCTTCGTCTGGCGTTGGATGCACTCACCCAGCCACCGGCGGAACCGCTCGTTCAGCGTGGTGTGCTCCGCCCGGGCGCGGGCCGCTTCGATCAAGTGCTCGTCAGCGTTGAAGGTGATATTCTTCACGAAGTCCTTCACTCGATTCCAGTGTACGCGGAGCTCGTGTATCCAGCAAGCGATCTGCTCCCCTGAGGCCCTCCGCCACCTGGAGGCGGGACATGCGCGAGGCAAGGTGATCCTCACCGTCCCGAGTCCGTGACGGCGCCCTCGGCCGACCGGCCGCTGGCCCCTGGCCGCTGCCGTGAGGCGGAAGCTCTTCGTCCGGGATCGGCGCGGCACGCGGCGAGGCTCCCATGCCGAGGCCATTGGACTGCCGCGCTTTCGCGTCGCTTCGCGGTATCAAGAACACCGAACGGGTGATACGATGCCGGGCATTGACGGCCAAACAGCTGCTGGCCGGCGGCCTTCGAGGAGGCGCCTATGAAGTGGGGCTTCGCTGTGCTGTGTCTGGTTCTTCTTGCCGGCGCTAGCGCGAGCGCCGACACGGTGGTGCTCGCGAGCGGCGAGTCCGTGGCGGGCAAGATCGAGGGCGATCATCTCGACGTCGAGATCGCGGGAGGCCGCCTCAGCGTGCCCTACAGCTCTCTCAGGAAGCTCTCGGCATCGAGCGAAGGCACCGTGAGGCTCGAACTGATCGACGGCACATCTCTTCAGGGAACCCTCGCGGCCGAGAGCGTGAGCGTGCACCAGGCGCTCTACAGCCGGATCGTTCCCCTGCACGACATTCGGACCATGGAGTGGGAACCGCCGAAGGCGACGATCCCGGCCGGCACGGCGGTGTCCCTTGAGCTCATCCGCACACTCAGCTCCAGGTCGGCGGCGGCGGGCGCCCCGGCCGAGTATTGCGTCGCCAAGCCGGTCGTCATCGACGGCAAGACCGTGATCGCAAACCATGCGGCCGCCTGGGGAGAGGTGCTGGGAACAAGCGGCGGGCGAAACGTCGGCAGCGGTGGCAAGATCGTCTTGCGGGCCAGCGGCGTTGTCGCCATGGACGGGACCGAGGTGCGACTCCAAGGCACGCATGAGGCCGAAGGCGGCTTCAACGGTGGCGCGGTCGCGGCGCTTGGCGTGCTCGGCCTCCTCACCGAAGGGAATCCGGCAGAGGCGGCGAGCGGCGCACGCTTCGAGGGCCAAACCGAGCAAGAGGCACAGGTGGCGTTGACGGCGCACCCGGTGGGCGAGGCGCGCGCCGCGGCCCAGCGGGATTGCGACGACTATTACAGCCTTCACACCGGCGACTTCGTTCCCGCCGAGCGGCTGCGGCACGGCGGCGCCTTTGCGCCTGTGCCGCAGCCCCTGCGGATCTCCGTGCCAATCCTCCATGTGGTCCGCAGCGCCCAGCGCTTCTCGCAGAGCATTCCCCTGGGCGCCCTGGCCATGGAGGACCTGTCGATCGTCACCACGGTCTTGGAGATCAACCCGAAGCGGAATGGTGGAGCGGACCTCACCGTCACGGCCAACGTCTACGTCCGTCCTTCCCAGGACCGCCTGGTCAACCTCGAGTATCAGCTCGTAGCTGGAGATCAGGTCGTGAAAGCCGGCAGGGAGCCCGGGATCAAAGCGGCCGAAGGCAGGGTGAGAGAGGCCAAGACCAGGTTCGAGCTCACGCCCTCGGAGCTCGCCAGCCTCGCGGCGGCCGCCGATCCCCGCCTCCGCATCACGATGACGGCGATCGAGGACTGACAAGCGGCTATTGCGACGGACTGGGCCCCGACCGCCAAATTGATCACGGAGTCGATCCTGCATCGCCCAAACGAGAGGCTGAAACGTGGAAGCATGACCGCAGCCTACCGCGGCCGGCTCCTGCGGTGCGCCGCGGTCGGCTGGCTGCTCGCTTCGCAACCGGCGGCGGCCGCCCAGCCGGCTGCGCCGGAGCAATCACCACCGCCGGCATCCGGCAGCCCGGCGTCCGGGAATCCTTCTGCAGGCTCGCCGGCCGGCGACGCGGCGGACTCCGGCCAGGCGGCAACGCCGGCTTTCTATGAGACGGCGACCGTGCAGGCGCGCCCGCTGTCGTCCGCCACCGCGTCGGTGACCGTGTTGGACCGTCAGGAGGTGGAGCGCTCCGGGGCGCGGACGATCGGCGAGCTCATGCGCTTCATCCCGGGC
>JASLEW010000708.1 GCA_030150965.1 Thermoanaerobaculia bacterium
CTCGAACTCGACATTGGCGCGCCGCTTGAGCTTCTTCTGTTTCGCCTCCAGGCGGACGCTGAGCGCTTCCAGCGCATGCGGCGGCAACGCGGTGTGTTCCGCGGCGAACGTCCCAAGCCATGCCCGCCGGTGCCGGCGGCATCGGGGGGCATGGCCGGGGCGGTGGCGGAGGGCGCCGGCGCCGGGGAGGCCGGCGAAGGCACGCCGCCGGGAGGTGATGGCGGCGCGGGGGCGGACGGCGGTTCCGCTCCAGCGGACGGTCCCCGGCTGCGCGGCCTGCTGCTCGAGGCGCCGCACGTCTTCGTCGAGGCGATGAGCGTCGAGAGCATCGCCAGGGTGCCGGCGATCTACGGCCAGGAGGACCTGGCGCGGCGCATGGCGCAGCACCACGGCGCCAACGCCGCGAGCTGCCTGGAGAGCTGGGTGGAGGTCTGGCTGCGCCCCGAGTTCCGCTCGTGGGACATCACCGCGCTGTTGCCGCACGTGCGCTGCCCGGTGCAGGTCCTCCAGGGGAAGCAGGACGCCTACGGGTCGCTGGCACAGCTGCACACCCTCACCTCCGGCTGCGCCGGCCTCGTCGAGGCGCTGGCCCTGCCGAGTTGCGGCCACACCCCTCACCGCCAGCAGCGCGCCGCGACCCTCCAGGCGATGGCGGGCTTCGTGCGCCGGATGCTGTAGGTGGCGCGGGCCGAGGCGGCCGTGGCGAGCCTCGGGGAGTCCGCAGGGAGCTCCTGCCTCCGCGGCATGCGGCCCCGCGGCCCGGGTGCTACGATGAAGGCGCGCTCGACGAGGCCATGATCCCCTGAACGCAAGCGGCGAAGGCGTTTCCGATGCCGGGGCAGGTGCCGGGCCGGGGCCCGCGGCGGCGCCCCTCTACGACACCGCGGTGGTCGGCGGCGGGCCGGCCGGGCTCGGCGCGGCGCTCCACCTCGCCTGGCACGGCCGGCGGGTGGTGGTGATCGACCGCACCACCGGGCCGCTCTTCTTCACCCTGGAGCTGCTGCACAACGTGCCCGGCATGCCGGCGCTCTCCGGCGCCGAGATCCAGAAGCGCCTGCGCGCCCAGGCGCGGGAGATGGGGGCGGAGCTGGTGCGCGGCAACGTCACCAGGGCGAGCGGCGCGGAGGGCGCCTTCCTGCTCGCCGGGAGCGAGGGCGAGAGCTGGCGTGCGCGGACGCTCCTCCTCGCCACCGGCGTGGCGCGCCATCACCCGACGGTAGACGGCGACTACACCCCCTGCCTGGCCTATGCCGGCAAGGGGACGGTCTACTACTGCACCGACTGCGAGGCGCCCGAGGTGGCCGGCAAGGACACCCTGGTGGTGGGCGCCGGCCCGGCGGATGCCGCCGCCCGCCTGGCGCTCGGCCTCACCCGCTACACCCGCCGCCTGCGCGTCCTGCTGACCGCGCCGGCCGCGGTGACCGCCGACGGCGCGGTGACCGCCGATGGCGCGCCGACCGCCGATGGCGCGCCGGCCGTCGACGGCGCGCTGGCGCCGGAGCGGGCGCGGCAGCTCGACGCCGCCGGCATCCCGGTGCTCCGCGGCGCCATCGCCCGCCTGGTGGGGGAGCGGCGGGCCCTGCAGGGGATCGAGCTCAAGGACGGCACGCTGCTCGAGGCGGAGCGCTTCTTCGTCTCCAGCCCGGCCAGCGGGCGCACCGACCTGGCCCGGCAGCTGGGGGTCGAGATGAGCCCCGAAGGCGGCAGCGCCGCGCCGCGCTCGCAGCGCGGCGACACCAACGTCCCCGGCGTCTGGGTGGCCGGCGACCTGCGCCCGATCACCCAGCAGGTGGCCATCGCCATGGGCACCGGCAGCATCGCCGCGGTGATGATCGATCAGCACCTGCGCCGCGGCGATGTGGCCAAGGTGGTGGCCGCGGGCACGGAGGCGAAGCCGGCAGGGGGGCCCTAGCGGCAAGCCGGCGTGCTAGGGCGCAGCTCGGCGAGGAGCCGAGGCGAACCGCCGCTCAGAACGGACGGCGCTACCGTCGTGGCTACTCCCTTCATCACCTTTTTCGCCGGCCGCGACAGCGCCCTGGACGCCGCTTGCCGGCCGGCTCCGAGGCAGAGGATCGCGTCGGGGCCAGGGGTGGTGTCCTGGTGTCCCACTCAAGTCAGACCACCGGCTCCTCCGGCGGCGGCGGGGCGGTCAGCAGGTTCGCGATGCGTTGCAGGGCGGTTTCCAACTGGCCGCGCTCGGGGACGGCGCCCAGGCACAGGCGGACGGCGGCGGGGGCCGCGGACGGCTCGGCGGCGAACGGGATGGCCGGGTTGACGGCGATGCCCTGGCGGCGGGCCGCGTCGACGAAGGCAGTGGATTGCCAGGGGGCTGGCAGGTGCAGCCAGAGGTGGCTGCTGGCCGGATGGCTGAGCCAGCTTTGGCCGGCCAGGCAGGTGCGCGCGATCTGCTGCCGCAGCCGGACCTCCTGCCGCTTGACGGCGGTGAGGCGGTCCGCCGCGCCGGTGGCGATCCAGTGCGCGGCCAGGTCCAGCCACGAGGGGGAGGCCGCCAGGCCGGTGGCGGCGATCTGGGCCTGGAGCGCCGGCACCAGGGGCTCGGGCGCCGCGATGTAGCCCAGCCGCAGGCCCTGGGCGAACGCCTTCGAGCCGCTGACGATGTGGCAGGTGCGCTCGGGCGCCAGGGCGGCGAGCGGCGGCACCGGCGGCTCCCGCGGATCGAGCAGGAACTCGTAGACGCAGTCCTCGACGATCGTCAGGTCGTGGCGGCGCGCGATCCCGGCGATCTCGCGCCGGCGCGCCGCGGGCATCACCGCCGAGGTCGGGTTGTGCAGCGTGGGCTGGCAGAGCAGGAGCTTCGGAGGTGGCGCGGACGAGGGGCCGCCGGCGCAGAGCGCGGCAAGGGCCTGCGGCACCAGGCCGTCCCCGTCGATGGGCACCGGCACGAGCCGGAGGCCCAGGCAGTGCGCGGCGGTCCTGATGCCGGGGTAGGTGAGGGCCTCGACGAGGATGCGGTCGCCCGGGCGGGCCAGCGCCGCCAGGGTGACCAGGATGGCGTGCTGGGCGCCGGCGGTCGCCACGACGGCGGCCGGGCGCGGCTCCCAGCCGTCGCGCCGCAGCCACGCCGCGCCCGCGGCACGGCGGCGGGGGCCATCGTGCC
>JASLEW010000757.1 GCA_030150965.1 Thermoanaerobaculia bacterium
CGGCGGCCCACGAGCGCGCCGGACGCGCCGCGGCGCCGGCCCGTGGCCCCCGAGGCCCCGAGGCGCCCCAAGGCCGCGGGCCCAGAGCCCCGAGCCGCCGAGGCCGGCCGCGTCGGCCTCGGGGCGCAGGGCCACAGGAAGCGCCGGCAGGCGCGAGGAGCACAGGAGACCGTCGATGCCGAAAGCCCCCGAGACCGAGCCGGACTGGGAGCTGGTCCGCAAGCGCAACTTCGTCGAGCGGCTGAAGCACGAGAAGGGTGGGCTCGCGGTCCTCGACGACCTGCCGGCGATGATCGCCGCCGGCTACGAGGCGGTGCCGGAGGAGGACATGGTGCGCCTCCAGTGGTATGGCCTCTACCACGACAAGCCCAAGCTCGGCCGCTTCATGATGCGGGTCAAGATCCCCGGCGGCATCCTCACCCCCGCCGGCCTGCGGACCATCGGCGAGATCTCGCGCCGCTTCGGCCGCGATCACGGCGAGCTGACCACGCGCCAGAACATCCAGCTCCACTGGCTGGAGATGGCTCGCCTGCCCGAGATCCTGGCGCTGCTCGACGGCGCCGGGCTCACCACCGCCGGCGCCTGCGGCGACAACGTCCGCAACATCACCGGCTGCCCGGTCGGCGGCGTCGACCGCGGCGAGCTGTTCGACTGCCGCGCCGTGCTGCGCCAGGCGGCGGACACCTTCCTCGCCCACCGCGAGTACTCGGACCTGCCGCGCAAGCACAAGATCACCATCTCGGCCTGCCCGCTGCAGTGCAACGCGCCCGAGATGCACTGCATCGCGCTCCTCGGCACCCGGCGCGACGGCGGCGCTCCCGGCTTCGCGGTCAAGGTGGGCGGCGGCCTCTCCACCTGGCCGCGCCTGGCCGACGACCTGGGCGTCTTCGTGCCGCTCGCCGACGCGGTCGCTGTGCTGCGCGCGATCCTCGACGTCTGGCGCGAGGACCGGCGCTACCGTCTGTCGCGCGCCCGCGCCCGGCTCAAGTTCATGGTCGACGACCTGGGGCCGGAGCGCTTCCGGCGGCGCGTCGAGGAACGGCTCGGCCGGCCGCTCGCCGACGGCGCGGCGCCGCCGGCGCCGGCAGGCGAGCACGACCACCAGGGGATCCATGCGCAGCGCCAGGAGGGGCTGGTCTACGCCGGCTTTCCGGTCCACCTGGGACTCGCGAGCGGCGAGCAGATGGTGCGCCTCGCCGACCTGGCGGACGAGCTGTCGCGCCGCGGCGCCGCGGCGGGCTCCGGCACGGCGCCGGCGGTCGAGATCCGGCTCACCCGGCGCCAGAACCTCATCCTCGCCAACCTCCCCGCGGAGCGGGCCGGCGAGGCGGTCGAGCGCGTCGCGGCCATCGGCTTTCCGCTCGCGGCGGGCGCGCTGCGCCGCCTGGCCATCGCCTGCACCGGCAACCCGTTCTGCAACTTCACCGTCGCCGAGACCAAGAGCCGCCTGCACCAGATCATCGCGCACCTGGAGGACGCCTTCGGCGCCGGCGCCGCCGCGCTCGGCGAGCTGCGCCTCAACCTGGACGGCTGCCCGCACGCCTGCGCCCATCACTGGATCGGCGACATCGGCCTCCAGGGCACGACGCTGCGCGAGCGCGGCGCGGCCGGCGAGCGCATCCAGGGCTACGACCTCTTCCTGCGCGGCGGGCTGGGCCGCGACGCCGCCATCGGCCGGCCGGTGCTGCGCCGCGTCCCCGGCGACGCCGTCCACCTGGCCATCGAGCGCCTCTGCCGCGCCTGGCTCGCCGGGCGGCGGGAGGGCGAGCCCATCCAGCAGTTCTTCCTCCGTCACAGCGACGAGCAGCTGATCGAGCTCGCCGGGGTGCCCGGCGAGGCGGCGGCCGCGAGCGGGCGCGAGACCAGGATCCCAACCGCCGTCTGACGGCGAGCGAGGCACCGATGATGCAACAAGCTGTCGTGGTCCCCCTGCACCCTGCCCGGCCCGAGCCCAAGCCGCTCTCCCGCCCTGCGCGGCAGCGCGATCTGCTGGACGAGTTCGAGGCCGGCCGGCTGGCCAACGATCTCGACTTCGCCACCCCCCAGGAGGTGCTGGAGTGGGCGCTCGGGAGGTGGCATCCGCATCTGGCGCTCTGCACCAGCTTCCAGGCGGAGGGGATGGCCCTGCTCGACATGGCCTGGCGCATCAACCCCGAGGCGCGGCTGTTCACCGTCGACACCGGGCGCCTGCCGCAGGAGACCTACGAGCTGATGGAGCAGGTCCGCGCGCGTTACGGCGTGACCATCGAGGTCCACCTGCCGGACGCGGCGAGGGTCGGGCGCATGACCACGCGCTTCGGCCCGGACCTGTTCCGCCGCTCGGTCGAGGCGCGCCTGCTGTGCTGCAGCCTGCGCAAGGTCGAGCCGGTGCGCGCGGCCCTCGACGGGCTCGACGCCTGGGTGACCGGGTTGCGCCGCGACCAGTGGGCGAGCCGGGCCAACATCAGGAAGATCGAGATCGATCACGACCACGGCGGCCTGGCCAAGATCAATCCCCTGGCCGACTGGACGGCCGAGGAGGTGCGCGAGTACAACCGCGTGCACGGCGTCCCCGAGCATCCGCTGTACGCGCGGGGATTCACCAGCATCGGCTGCGCGCCCTGCACCCGCGCCACCGCCGCGGGCGAGGACCCGCGCGCCGGCCGCTGGTGGTGGGAGAGCAACGCGCCCAAGGAGTGCGGCATCCACTGCCCGCTCGAGACCGGCGGCCTGGAGCACGAGCTGGAAGCGCTGCTGCCCGGCGGTGGGGAGTGAGGGGTGACGGACACGGCGGAAGGTGGCACCGGGAGCAGCGGGGAGGGCGACGGCCGCGACGACCGCGGCGATGGCGGCAACGGCGGCAACGGCGGCGCGGTTGGCGGGGTCCCGGCGCCGGATGCGCCGCGCCGGGAGGCCACCGGCATGGCGCCGGCCAGGGCGCGGCAGGAGATCCCGGACCGGGGGGCGGATGCGGCCCGGCAGGAGAGTCCAGCCATCGTGCTGGATGCCGGGGAGCGGGAGGTGCTGGAGGAGGAGATCGCGGCGCTCGCCGGGGCGCTGCGCGACCCCGAGGCACGGGCGGCCTATGGGACGCTGGCGGCGGCGGTGAGCGCCGGGGAGGTGCCGGCGGCGCTCGGCCGGCGGCTGGAGACGGTGCTGGAGCTGTCGCTCGGGAGCGGCCGGGCGCGGCGGATGCACGGCGCGGAGCACGAGGCGGCGCTGCGGCGGGTCTTCTTCCAAACCGCGGCCGGCAGCGCGCTGCGCCGCCAGGCCGAGGAGGTGACGCGCGCCCTGGGCGCGATGGCCGGCCAGGTGCTCGCGGGCGTGGCGGTGACCGCGGCGTCGCCCGGGGTCTTCCGCCTGCAGCTGGCGACCGACCGCTGCCGGCTGACGATCGAGGTGGGGCGGGATGGCGTGGCGCTCGCCCAGGCCGAGGTCGGGGGCTGAGGGCCGGCGGCATGGCGGGCTTCTACCCGGTCTTCCTCGATCTCCGCGACCGGCTGTGCGTGGTGGTGGGGGGCGATCCGGCGGCCGAGGGGAAGGCGCGCGAGCTGCTCGCCGCCGGTGCGCGGGTGGTCGTGGTGGCGGAGGTCCCGGGACCGGGCATCGAGGAGCTGGCGCGCGGCGGTTGCGTGCGCCTGCGGCGGCGGGCGTACCGCGACGGCGATCTGGCCGGCGCCTTCCTGGGCATCGCCACGCCGGGTGCCGGTGCCGGGCCGCGCGAGGCCGTCTGGCGCGAAGCCGAGCGGCGGGGCTTGCCGTTCAACAGCGTGGACGACCCCTGGCATTGCAGCTTCCTCGCCGGCTCGGTGGTGCGGCGCGGCGATCTGACCATCGCCATCTCGACCGGCGGCAAGGCTCCGGCGCTCGCGGTGCGGCTGCGGCAGCGGCTCGAGGAGCTGCTCGGCGGCCACCACGCGCGCTTCCTGGAGCTGGCCGGCACGGTGCGCGCCGCCCTGGCCGCCCGGCACCCCGACGCGGCGGGCGCGGAGCGGCGGCGCGAGCTGTGGTACCGGCTGGTCGATTCCGACGTGCTCGACCTGCTGCGCCGCGGCGACGAGGCCACGGCGCGGCGGCGCTTCGCCGAGATCCTGGGGGTCGAGCCCGCGGCCGAGGGTGCGGTGGCGGTCGAGCAGGGGACCGCGGCGGCGGCGGTGACAGTTACGGCTACGGCGGCGGCGGAGGCAGGATGAGGGGGCTCGGCGGCGGGGCGCACGGCCGGAGGGGGATGCCCGGCGGCGAGGGGGCGGATGGCAGGACGAGGCTGAACGCCGGTGGCGCCGGCATCGTCTACCTGGTGGGGGCCGGGCCGGGCGATCCCGAGCTCATCACCGTGCGCGGGCTGCGCTGCCTGCGAAGCGCCGGCGTGGTGGTCTACGACCGGCTGGTGGACCCGCGCCTGCTCGACGAGGCGCCGCGGCACGCGCGCCGGGTCTACGCCGGCAAGCGCCCCGGCCGCCAGGCGCTGCGCCAGGAGGAGATCAACGCGCTCCTGGTGCGCCAGGCGCGCGCCGGCCGGACCGTGGTGCGGCTCAAGGGGGGCGACCCCTTCGTCTTCGGCCGCGGCGCCGAGGAGGCCCTGGCCTGCGCCGCCGCCGGGGTCGCCTGCGAGGTCGTGCCCGGCCTCACCAGCGCCGCCGCGGTCCCCGCCATCGCCGGCATCCCGCTCACCCACCGCGGGACCGCCGCCAGCTTCGGCGTGGTGACCGGGCACGGTGCGGGGGCGGGCCATGGCGGCAACCGCGGCGACGGCGGCAACGGCCGCGACGGCGGCAGCAGCAGCGGCGGCATGGCGAAGATGGGAGGCCTGGACGGCGGCGGCGGCGGCATTGCGAAGATGGGAGACCTGGACGGCAGCGGCGGCGGTATGGCGGAGATCGGAGACCTGGATGGCAGCGGCGGCAGCGGCGGCATGGGTGATAGCGGAGACCTGGACGGCGGCAGCGGCAGCGGCGGCATGAGGGATAGCGGAGACCTGGGCGCCAAGGGCGGCCCCGGTGGAATCGGCGGCGCCGGCGGAGATGCCCACGACTGGGGCGCCCTGGCGCGGCTCGACACCCTGGTGGTGCTGATGGGGGCCGCCCGGCTCGCCGAGATCGCGGCCCTGCTGCTGCGGCACGGCAAGCCGCCGGACACGCCCGTCGCGGTGATCGAGAACGGCACGCTCCCAAACGAGCGCGTGCTCACCGCGCCCCTGGCCGAGGTCGCCGAGATCGCCGCCTCTGCCGGGGCCGGCTCCCCCGCCACCATCGTGATCGGCCAAGTCGTGCGGCTGCGTGCCGAGCTGCTTCCGGCAAGCCGCTCCTTCGCGGTGGAGAGCCAACCGCTCAAAGCCGCGAAGGCCGCGCCGTCTCCCGGCTGACCTGAGCGGGGCCCTATCCGAGGAGTCCCTCGACCGGTGTCCGAGGTGAGCGGCACCGCCGGTGCCGCGCCTACCCTAGCGCTCGCGGCCGCATTGCTCGCCATCACCGCGATGCGCCCCCTCGCCCAGGGGCGGGGTGCCGGGGTCGGCGAAGCGCCCAAGCCGCGCTGGCATCTCTTGCGCATACAGATTCCATATGCATAATGGGCCATGCAGGTCGAGTTCGACGCGAAGAAGGCCGCCGCGAATCTGGGGAAGCATCGCGTCTCGCTCGACGAGGCAGCTGGCAGTCTGCTCGATCCCCTGGCGCTGGTACGCGAGGACGCGAGCGCCCAGGGCGAGGCGCGGTTCGTGCTGGTGGGCATCTCGGCCCGGGGTCGCCTGCTGACGGTCTGCTACGCCCTGCCCGACGAGGAGACGATCCGGCTCATCTCGGCCCGCAAGGCCACCGCCAAGGAGAAGCGCCAATATGCGACGGGAATATGACTTCAAGGGCGCCCGGCGCGCCAAGGACGTGCCGCACCTCGCCAAGCTCCAGGCGCAGGCCGCGCGCGGCAAGACCCGCATCACCATCCTTCTCGACGCCGACGTCGTCGCCGCCTTCCGCGTCCGCGCCGAGCGCGAGGGCCGAGGCTACCAGACCCTGATCAACGCCGCTCTGCGCGCCGCCATCGCCCCGGAGTCCGCGCCGGTCACGGTCGAGGCCCTGCGCCAGGTGCTGCGCGAGGAGCTCCTCACCCGCTGACCCCGGCCCCCGGCCCGTGCCGCCAGTAGACGCCGTAGCGCTCGTCGTAGAGCGCGCGGAGCGGCACCAGGGTGAGGTCGCGCTCCTGCCCGGTGTTGAGGAGTTCGAGCGGGCGGCCGGGCACCCGGATCCAAGCCGCCGGGTCCAGGGAGCGGACGTGGACCGGACTGTCCGGCATAGCGGCCTCCCTTCCTGCTCGTCGCCTGGCATCGCCGGCCGGCGACGGCACCGCGGCCACGGCGCCGCGGCGCGGGGCCGCGCTCAGATGCCGCCGAACCAGGGGTAGCCCTGGTCCTCCCAGTAGCCTCCCGGGCGCTCGGCGGTGAAGGTGATGGCGCTCAGGTACTTGGTGAGCTTGTAGCCGAGCTTCACCGGCGAGTAGAGGCGCACCGGTCCGCCGTGGTCGGCGCCCAGCGGGCGGTCGTTCCAGCCGTAGGCCAGGATGGTCTGCGGGTGCATGGCGCTCGCCAGGTCCCAGCCGTTGGAGTAGCCGTCGTCGAAGGTCTCGAACCTCAGGTACCGCGCCGCCGCGGCCGGCTGCGCCATGGCGATGACGCTGGCGAGCGGTGCGCCGGTCCAGGTGGCGATGGCCGTCCACCCCTCCACGCAGTGGTGCTTGACCGTGTAGGTGACCCGCGGCAGGGCCTGGATCATGTCGAGGGACAGCGACAGCGGGTTCTTCACCAATCCGCCCACCTCCAGCTCCCAGGCGTCGGGGTCGTCGGGGGTCGGCAGCGGATGGCTCAGCGAGTAGGTCGGGAAGTCGCGCGGCGCCGTGCGCCGGGACACCGCGTACTGCGGCGCCAGGTGGCGCGAGGAGAGGAAGACGTGCTCGCCCACCCAGTCGTTGACCCGCGAGAACGCCCGCAGCTTGGGGCCCAGGTGCGGTCCGCCGTCCCAGCCGCAGGCGGCCGCGAGGGAGGCGGGTGCGGCCAGGAGGCCGAGCCGGAACAGGTCACGGCGTGAAAGACGCGAGCTACTCATGGCTCGGGAACCTCCCGCGGTACCAGCCGGTGATCATGGCGCGCAGCGACGCCGGGTCCACGACAAACACCAGCGTCACATGCACCAGGGTGAAGGCGAGGAACACGAACACCGCCCAGAAGTGCCAGTACCGGGCCAGCTCGTAACCGCCGAAGAGGCGGGTCAGCCAGGGCAGCTGGTCCGGCTTGTAGATGGCGAAGCCGCTCAGGACGGACACCGCGGCGAGCAGGATGATGAAGTTGTAGGCCGCCTTCTGCAGGGCGTTGTGCTTGCCCTGCGGCGGATGGTCCTTGCGCAGGCGCAGGTAGTAGAGCTGCATCTGCACGGCGCGCGGCACGTCGCGCGGCCGGAAGAGGAGCGACCGCCACTCGCCGGAGAGGACCAGGTAGAGCAGGTAGGCGAGCCCGCCGAGCACGAACGGCCAGGCCAGGAAGAAGTGCCAGTTGAGCGCGCCGGCCAGCCAGCCGCCGAGCGTCGCCCAATTCGGGAACGTCTTGCCGGTCCAGGGGTTGGGGTAGAACGGCCCACCGCGCGGACCGAAGTAGCGGTACGCCGCGTAGATCTGCAGGCCGCTCGCGATCATCCCCGCCAGCAGCACGGCGTTGACCCAGTGGGTGACCCGCACCAGCCAGTGGTGGCGGTGCACCAGCGGACGCCGGCCGCTCGGCGACTCCACGCCGACCGATCCATCCGCCTCGCTGCCCGCGGCGGCGGCGTCCCCTCTGCTTGCCGTGACCGCCGCCAAGCCGGCGACGCCGGCGCCTTCACCTGGCTCCTCCGTCCCCCCCGCGACCACCGGGGCGGTATGGGCGGCGGCCACCGGGGCCGTCGAAACCCGCTGAGTGGTCGGAGCCGTCGGAGTCATCGGAGCCGTCCGCGACGCGGCGTCAGCCGACATGGCCTCATCCGCCCCAGCGGCCCGGCTGGGCTCCGCCGGCAGATCGTCTCGATCGCTATCGCCTGTCGTCATCGCACCTCCACACAGACCCCGCCGCCATCCTCCACCATCGGCCTACCCTCCCACACCCGCGGAAGTCTACGCCGCTGCCCTGTGGTTCGGTTCATCGGGCGGCGGCGAGGCGGCGCCGGTCACCCGTCGCGGGCCGGCTCCTGGAAGACGCGGCCGTCGTCGAGACGCAGGGCGGTCAGGCACTTCCCCCACACGCAGCCGGTGTCCAGGGCGGCGAGCCCGGGGGCGAGGTGCAGGCCGAGCGCCGCCCAGTGGCCGAAGACGATCTGCTCCGCCGCGCTGCGCCGCCCCGGCGCCGCAAACCACGGCACGCATCCCGGCGGCAGGTCGGCGGGCGGCCCGCTCCAGTCCTCGCACATGGCGCCGGCGGCATCGAGCGCACGCAGGCTGGTCATGCCGGCCAGGGTCACCCGCGCCCGCGCCCGGCCGGTCAGGCGTCCGCTCCAACGCTCGGCGCGGCGGGCGGTTGCCAGGCGCAGCAGGCGGTCGCCGGCGGGTGCGCGCAGCCGCACCTCGGTCGCGCGCGCCAGCCGCTCGGCCTGCTCGACGCTCCAGCGCGGGAAGAGCCCGGCGTGCACCAGCACCGTGTCGCCGTCGCGGTGCAGCAGCGGACGCCGGCGCAGCCAGGCGAGCAGCTCCGCGCAGTCGGGCGCCGCCAGCACCTCGTCGAGGGTGTCGCGCCGCTTGCGCTCGGCAACCCCGGCGGCGCGGGCCAGAAGGTGGAGGTCGTGATTGCCCAGCACCGCCACCAGCGAGTCGCCCATCCCGGCCGCCCAGCGCAGCACGTCGAGCGACCGCGGCCCGCGGTTCACCAGGTCGCCGACCAGCCACAGGCGGTCGCTGCCGGCGGCGAAGCCGAGCCGCGCCAGCAGCGCCTGGAGCGTGGCGAAGCAGCCGTGGATGTCGCCGATCGCATAGGTCGCCATGGCCGCCAAAGATCTCGCGACGGGCGCGCCGAGGCAAGCGGAAAGGGAATGCCGAGCAGGAGGGGAAGCGGCAGCCGGGAAGGCAGGAGGGATGGCGCCGGCGAGGTCCGGAGCGGCGCCGGGGGAACCCTCCCCCTCCCGCGGCGGTGCGCGGGAGGGGGAGTCGAGGCCCCTTCAGGAGCCGGGCGAAGGGCGAGGCGTCAGGGCAGGTCCACCCGCCAGGCGCCGCGCCCATGGGTGAAGGCGAAGAGCGCGCGGTTGCCCGACGAATCGGCATTGATGACCAGCGCATCCACCACCGAGTCGGGGAAGCCGGTCAGCTCCAGCGCCCAGCTCTGCCCGCCGTCGGTCGAGACGAAGACGCCCATGTCGGTGCCGGCGTAGAGGTTGGTGGCGTGGGCCGGATCGACCACGATGGTGTTCACCGGCACATCCGGCAGCGCGCCGGCGCCGCTGCCGTCGATGCCGGTCCAGGTGGCGCCGCCGTCGGCGGTCTTCCACACGTGCGTGCCGCCGAAGGTCGAGTAGGTGGCGTAGGCCACGTTGGGATCCGCGGGGTCGAAGGCCAGCCAGGACAGGTAGCCGACGCGCGGCTTGACGAACGGCCACACCGTGTTGGGCTTCGCCGAGAGCGCCGACGAGCTGCGCTGGACGATGCCCTCGACCGTGCCGAAGAGCACGTGGTTGGGATCGGCCGGCGAGCTGGCGAGGGCGCTGATCGCGGAGAACCGCGAGCCGGCGATCTTGGCGCTGGCGCGCGACCAGTTGGCGGCGGCGTTGTCGGTGCGCCAGAGATAGGCCCCGCCGGTCCACAGGCGATTGGGATCGGTCGGGTCCATGATGAACGGCGCGATGAACAGGAAGTTGAAGTCCGAGATCCCGCCGACGGCGAAGTTGAAGGTCTTGCCGCCGTCGATCGACTTCTGCAACGACAGGCCGGTGTTGGTGCCGTAGAGGACGTTGGTGTTCGCGGGGTTGACCGCCACGAAGCCGCCGTCGCCGCCGATCAGCGTCCCCCAGCCGTTGGGCCCGGCGGAGTCGGTGCCGCCGACCGTGCCGTTGTCCTGGGTGCCGCCGAAGTAGGTGGCGTTGTCGGGGAAGACCGCCCCATCGTAGAACTGGGTGGCGGTGAAGCCGTTGTTGAGGCCCTGGAAGACGACCTTGCTGAAGACGTCGTTGCACAGCACCTGAAGCGAGCCGTGGCCGATGTCGGCGAGCGAGTTCTGGGTGACGAAGACGCCGCCGTCGTTGCCCACGTAGAGCGTCTGGTTCTTGTCGCCGTCGTAGCCCGGCGGGAAGGCGAGCGCGTGCTGGTCCGCGTGGTTGTAGGGCGGATCCGGCTGCGTCCACCAGTAGGACGCGACGCCGAAGCTCTGCCCGCCGTCGTCGGAGCGGAAGAGGTCGATGCCGCCCACCCAGACGCGGTCCGAGTTGGTCGGATCCACGGCGATGGTGATGTCGTACCAGCCCTGGGTGATGTAGATGTTGAAGGGGCCGAAGTCGCAAGCGGCGAGCGCCGAGTAGACCGGGTTGTTGAGCAGCAGGGTGGAGAGCGTGTCACGGCTGGTGTTGAGCACGCGCGGCAGCCAGGTGCCGGCGGCGCCGCCCTGGGTGGAGCGGAAGACGCCCAGAAGCCCCTGGTTGTAGCCCGAGTGCGGGCCGTTGGCGTTGCTCGCCACCACCGCGTAGATGATGTCGGGATTGGACGGCGCGATCGCCAGGGCGGTGCGGCCCATGGCGGGCGTGGTGAACACCAGGTTCCAGGGCGTGCCGGCCACCTGCGCCTGCGCGTTCTGGAAGATGCCGCCCTGGAGGAAGCTGCCGCAGGCCGCGGTCAGCACGTCGTTGCCCGAGCCGTCGACGCGCAGCGCCAGGTCGAAGCAGCCGAGGAAGGTGTTGGGGGAAAGCAGCTGCTTCCAGCTGCCGCCCACCGGGTTGTAGCGCCAGACGCCGGTGCCGGTGGCGGCATAGAGGCGGCCGCTCGCCGGGCTCAGCGCCAGCTTGTTGACATAGTAGAAATCGGGGGTGGCGGTCCCGGACATCTGCGTCCAGGTGGCGCCGGCATCGACCGTCTGGAACACGCCGGCGCCGCGGACCGCGTCGCCGTTGAACGAGCCCTCGCCGGTGCCGGCATAGACGACGCTGGAGTTATGGGGGTCCATCACCAGGCTGCCGATCGCCAGGCTGGGCAGGAGGTCGCCCACCGGCGCCCAGGACTGGCCGCCGTCGGTGGTCTTCCAGATGCCGCCGTCCGCGGTGCCGGCGTAGATCGTCGCCGCATCGTTCGGATCGATCGCCAGCGCCAGGGTGCGGCCGCCGATGTCGCCGGGACCGAGGTTGGTCCAACCCGAGGCGTCCTGCGGACGCGAGGCCGAGCCTGCCGCGCCGCCCGCGGCCTTCGTAGCCGCCGCCGTGCGGCCGGCGCCGGGTGCGCTGGTGCCAAGCTCGGCGCGCGACGGCAGGAAGGCCTGGGCCGGGATCGAATGCTGCCGCATCGTCTGCATGTGCTGGCGCGCCTGCTGATAGCGCTCGACCGGCAGCACGGTCTCGCCGGGCGGCACGCGCTTGCGGACGAAGAAGGCCTCGGCCTCGGCGGGATGATCGAAGGGGCGGCGGTGCTCGGGCATCCCGGCGGTCGTGGCCGGCGGCGGGCGGTGCGGCTTGGCGGCGGCCGGCGCGGCCCCCGGAAGCGGTTGGGCGGCAGCCGGCTGCAGGGCCGGCTGCAGGCCACACGACAGGAGCAGGGCAACCGCGGAGAGCATTTTCATGGCAGTACCTCCAAATCGGGGTGACAGACTGGCCTTATCATACCCCGAGTCATAGAGATTCGAGGCGTGGCGGGCCAAGAGGGTGGAAAGCGGAGCCGGCGGAGCAGCGATCAGGCGGCTGGTCAGCCTCTGGCTGACCCTGCTCGGAGCGTATTGGCTCACGCGGGCCGGCGCGTCGGCGCTGCTCTGGGGGCGGGTGGACGGCGGCTTCCCGGCGGCGCTGGAGCTGGCGGTGGTGCCGGCGCTCCAGGCCCTGGCGCTCGGCTGGGCCACCCGGGAGCAGAAGGAAGGGGAAAGGGAGAGCGGGGCGCTCAGGGCCGGCGCCAAGGTGGAGGAGCGTCGGAGGACGAGGCAGGCCGGGCTGGGCGGGGCAGGAGCGGCCGGCCCAGCCGGAGAGGCGGACGGGGCGGATGGGGAAGGAAGCGGATAGCATCGCCGGCATGCCCTACGAACGCCGGCGCGGCGCCTTCACCGTCACCACCGACCCGGCACGGCTCGACCTCGACGCGGTGCACGCCTTCCTGCGCGGCTCCTATTGGAGCCCGGGCATCCCCCGCGAGGTGCTCGCCCGCGCCACCGCCAACTCCCTCTGCTTCAGCCTGCTCGAGGAGGCGCGCGGCCAGGTCGGGCTGGCGCGGGTGGTGACCGACCGCGCCACCTTCGCCTATCTCTGCGACGTCTACGTGCTGCCCGAGCGCCGCGGCCAGGGCCTCGGCCGCTGGCTGATGCGGTGCGTGATGGAGCACCCGGACCTCGCCGGCCTGCGGCGCTTCAACCTGGTGACCCGCGACGCCCACGCCCTCTACGCTCCCCTGGGCTTCGCGGCGCTCGCCAACCCCGACCGCCACATGGAGATCGTCCGTCCGGACATCTACCGCCAGGCGGCGGGAGCCCCGCCACCGCCCACGCCGGACGCCTGAGGCCAGGGGCGCGAGGCCGGCCGGCCCGGCGCGGGAGCCGGGCACGAGCCACCGGCAGCGGTGCGCCGCGAAGCTCCCTTTCCGTCCAAGAGGGTATGGGAGACGACCGTGACCGACTCTGCCTCCGCGCGTGCTACCCTCGCTTCCGTGCCTCGCTCCGCCGCAGCGCCCAGGCTCACCTACGACGACTACCTCGGGTTACCCGATGACGGCAGCCGCCACGAGCTGATCGGTGGCGAGCACTGCGTGAGCCCGGCCCCGGCGGTGCTGCACCAGCGGGTGCTGGCCCGGCTGATGATCGACCTGGGCGGCTTCGCCGCCCGCACCGGCTGCGGCGAGGTGCTGACGGGACCGGTCGACCTCGTGCTGTCGCCCCACGACGTCGTGCAGCCGGACATCCTCTTCTTCGCCCGGGGCAATGAGCCGCGGGAGGAGCGCACGGTCTCCTACCCGCCCGACCTGGTGATCGAGATCCTCTCTCCGGCGACGCGCTCCCGCGACCGCGGCGCCAAGCGGCGGCTCTACGAGCGTGCCGGCGTGAGGGAGTACTGGACGATCGACCCCGAGGAGGCCACCGCCACGGTCCACCGCCTGCGGGCCGGCCGCTTTGACCGCGGCACCGAGCTCGCCGCCGCCCACGGCGGCGCGCTGACCACGCCGCTGGTGCCGGGTTGGAGCCTGCCCCTGGCCGACCTGCGGCGTTAGCCCGGCGTCCCGGCGCGTGATAGCGTTGGGTCACAACTCGTTGTGCGCTCACGCTGAAAGGGGGCTTCATGACCGTCCAATCTCCGCCGGCGGCGCCGCCGCCGGCAGCACCGAAGAAGGGGCTCGGACCGCTGGGCTGGGTGGCGATCGGCTGCGGCGTCATCATCCTCATCTGTGGCGTCATCTTCATCGCCGCGGGCTACCTCTTCAAGACCCGGGTGGTCGATCCGTTCAAGAAGAACCCGTCGCTGACCGCGGCCAAGATGGTCATCGCCGCCAACCCCGACCTCGACCTGGTCAAGGAGGACGACGAGACGGGCACGCTCACCATCCACAACAAGAAGACCAACGAGACGGTGACGGTCAACCTCGAGGATGCCAAGAGCGGCAACTTCAAGTTCTCGTCCGCGAGCGGCAACGGATCGGCGACCATGACCCTGGGCAAGGACGGGCTCACGGTCAAGGCGCAGGACGCCAACGGCCAGGTCTCGACCTACACCGCCGGCGCCGGCGCCGCCAGCCTGCCGTCCTGGCTGCCCACCTATCCGGGCGCCACGGTCAAGGGCGGCTTCACCTCCAACTCGGCGACCCAATCGGCGCAGACCTTTTCGCTCACCACCACCGACCCGCCGGAGAAGGTGCTCGCCTTCTACCAGGACCGGCTCAAGGCCAACGGCCTGACGGTGCAGCCGGTGACCACCATGGCGACGGGCGGGCAGACCAGCTCCGGCCTGGTGAGCGCCGAGTCCCCCGACAAGACGCGGCACGCGCAGGTCATCGTGGGACAGGCCAACGGCGAGACCACGGCGGCGATCACCTACGAAGAGAAGCACTGAGCCCTGGCTTCCCTTCCCTCAAGCGACCCCCGGCGATGAAGTTGGGCGCAGTGCCCCCTTCCCCCCCGGAGGGGTGGGAAGGGGGTTGGGGGGATGGGGGGGCGATCCGATCGACGCCGGTAGGCTGCCCGACACTCCTGAGCTCCGAAGGCGCTATCGGACGAACCGGGCAGGTGGTTCCCTGCGAAAAGAGAACGATCACTCGAGCAGCGGCCGGCCGCGGGTCTCGACCGTCCAGGGCAGCACGGCGAGGCCGATGAGCGGCACGAAGCCGACGAAGAAGAGGGCCGAGATGGCGCTGGTCAGCGCCTGCGCGCCGCCGCGCGCCGCGATGCTGCCCACGAGGAGCGGTCCGGCGGCGGCGATGATGCGGCCGATGTTGTAGCAGAAACCGGCGCCGGTGCCGCGCAGGCGGGTGGGGAACAGCTCCGGCAGGTAGTAGGTGAAGCTGCCGAGGACGCCGAAGACGGTCAGCCCGATCAGGAAGTACATCGCCAGGCGGGTCTCCGGCGCCAGGTCGAGCCCGAAGCTCAGCAGCACGGCGGCGGCCGAGGCGGTCCAGTAGATGCCGTACATGACCCGGCGGCCGAGGAGCTTCGCCGCCGGGATGGTGAGCAGCGTGCCGAGCAGGCCGCCGACGTTGAAGTAGTTGGTGGCCACGGTCTTCCAGTGCTCGACCAGCGCCAGGGTGGCGGCGCGGTCGATCCCCCGCGCCCTGGCGGCGACCTGCGCCAGGCCGCTGCTGATGACCGGCAGGAAGGCGTTGCAGCTCCACCAGGTGAGCAGGGCCACCACCGCCATCAGGAACCCCGACAGGGTCACCGCCCGCTGTCCCGGCGCGAACAGCTCGCGCAGCCGCGGCCTCGCGGCGACGGCGCGCGTGCTCTGCCAGCGCTCCGGCTCGCGCAGGAAGAGGCGCACCGCGAGCGCTGCGACGATCGGCGCCAGGCCGGCGAGGAAGACGTAGCGCCAGGAGGTCTGCGGGTCGGCCTTGAGCCACGAGCCGGCGATCTGGAAGTTGACGAAGGTGGCGAGGAAGAGGCCGAGCGGCGCCGAGGTGTAGAGCAGCGCGCCGGCCTCGACCCGCCGCCTCTCCGGCACCACCTCGGCCACCATCGCGGCGCCGGCCGCCCACTCGCCGCCGATGCCGAGGCTCGCCAGCAGCCGGCAGAGCGCCAGCACCCAGAGGCTGGGCGCCGCGGCGCAGGCGGCGGTCCCCAGGGCGTAGACCACGATGGTGAGCAGCAGCGTCCGGGTGCGGCCGATGCGGTCGGCCAGCTGCCCGAAGAGGACGCCGCCGGCCGCCCAGCCGACCAGCAGCAGCGAGGTCATGATCCCGGTCCAGAGGAGCGTCGCCGACCGCGCCGCCGGCGTGCCGATGGTCAGGCCGAGCAGCGTCGGCACGCAGTTGGGGGCGACGAAGTTGAACAGCAGCGCGTCGCAGGCGTCGAAGCCCCAGCCCAGCCAGGCGGCGAAGAGCACCGTCCACTGGTAGCCGTTCATGTCGAGCAGCCGGCGGCCCGGGAGCAGGCCCCGGGAGCCGGCGGATTCGCTGGGCAGGCTCATCGGCGGCGCGAATATAGCAGCTGCCTCGGCGGCCGGGCCAGCCGGCCGGCGAGGCAGCTG
>JASLEW010000783.1 GCA_030150965.1 Thermoanaerobaculia bacterium
CGCGGCCCATTCGACCAGCAGCTGGTGACGCTCGCCGCCGGAGAGCAGCGGCAGATCCTCGATCCGCCCCTCCGGCGTGGTGGCCGCGGCGTGCAGCAGGGTTACCAGATGGCCCAGCCAGCGGGCCGCGGTGGCATGGTCCAGGAGGGCGCTGTTGTAGGCCAGCCGTCCGGTCAACCCCCCGTCCGTCTCGGCCAGGTCGAGCGACAGCGCGAAGTGGGTCCGCATGTCGACGCGCCCGGAGAGCGGCAGCGGCGTCAGCTCGACGCCGGGCAGCTCGATCGGCGGCAGCGGCTGGTTGTGCAGCAGGAAGGTCACGTCGACGAGGGCTGAAGGCGCCTGGCGCCGGTCCGGCCGCAGCGCCTCGACCAGGCGGGTGAAGGGGAGATCCTGGTCGTCGTAGGCCGCGAGGGTGGTGGCGCGCACCCGCTCCAGCAGCGCGGCAAACGAGGGATTGCCGCCGGTCTCGAGGCGCAGGACGAGGGTGTTGAAGAAGAGGCCGATCAGCGGCTCGACCTCGGCCCGGTTGCGGTTGGCGATCGGCGAGCCCACCGCGAAATCGTCCTGGCCGGTGTGGCGCTGCAGCAGCGCCGAGAGGGCGCTCAGCAAGGTCATGAAGACGCTGGCCGCCTGCCGGCGGGCCAGCGCGTGAACCGCGGCGGTCAGCGGCGGCGCCAGGAGGACCGGTAGGACTCCGGCCCGCATCAGCGGATCGCCGGCGCCGGCCTGCCGGTCGGCGGGCAGCGCCAGGGGCTGCAGGCCGGCAAGCCGCCGCGTGGCCCGGCCCAGGAGCCGTTCGAGCACCTCGCCGCTCAGCCACGCGCGCTGCCAGACCGCGAAGTCGGCATACTGGATCGGCAGCTCCGGCAGGGGCGACGGCTCGCCCCGCAGGCAGCAGCCGTAGAGCGCGGCCATCTCCCGCACCATGATCCCGGTGGACCAGCCGTCGGTGACGATGTGGTGCAGCTTCAGCACCAGCACCGAGTCGCCGGCCGCCAGGCGCAGCAGGGAGCAGCGCAGGAGCGGCCCGCGCGCGAGGTCGAAGCCCAGCTCGCCCTCCGCCTCCAGGCGCCGCGCGAGCTCCCGCGAACGCGGCGCCGCCGGCAGCCCGGACAGGTCGACCGCCGGCACCCGCGGCCGCCACCGGGCGTCGATCCGCTGGACCGGGCGCCCGCCGGCCGCGACGATGCGCGTGCGCAGCACCTCGTGCCGGCGCACCATCTCGCGCAGGGCCGCGGCCAGCGCCGCAACGTGCAGCTCACCCACCAGGCGAAGGGCGACCGAGCTCACGTAGAGCGACCCCTGCCGCTCCAGCTGCTCGACGAACCATTGCCACTCCTGGGCGAACGACAGCGGCAGCTCCTGCTGCCGCGTCACCCGGACGATGGGCGGCGCCTCGATCCCCTCCGCGGCGCGCCGCGACCGTTCGATCGCCACCGCCAGGGAGGCGATCGTCGAGTGCTCGAACAGCGCCCGGATCGGCAGCGCCGTTCCCAGCGTCCGCCGGATCCGCGAGACCACCTGCGTCGCCAGCAGAGAGTGCCCGCCGAGCGCGAAGAAGTCCTCCTCCGCCCCCACCCCCTGCCGCCCCAGCACCTCCTCCCAGATCGCCGCCAGGACTCCCTCGACCGGGCCGAGCGGCGCCCGTGACGGCGCCGGACCGCCCTGGCTCTCCACCCCGCCCGGCTCGGGTCCCAGCCGCGCCAGCGCCCGCCGGTCCAGCTTGCCGTTGGCGGTCAGCGGCAGGGCCGCGAGGGTCACCAAGGCCCCTGGCACCATGACCTCCGGCAGCTCGCGGCGCAGCGCCTGGCGCAGCGCCCGGGAGTCGAGCACGGCGCCCGGCCTGAGCACCAGATAGGCGACGAGGCGATGGTCTCCGGGAGCGGCCTGGTGCGCGATCACGGCGCTCTCCTGCACCGCGGGATGGCGGCCCAGGGCCGCCCGGATCTCGGCCGGCTCGATGCGCACGCCGCGGATCTTCACCTGCTCGTCGAGACGGCCGAGGACCTCCAGGGTGCCGTCGAGCCTGGTGCGGCCGCGGTCGCCGGTGCGGTAGAGGAGATCGCCGGCGTCCCGGCGGAACGGGTTGGCCGGGAACCGCAGCCGGTTCTCCTCGGGGTGGTTGAGATAGCCGAGGCTGCGGAAGGGGGTGCGCAGCACGATCTCGCCGATCTCGCCGATGCCGCACAGCCGCTCGCCGTCCGCCATGACCAGCGCCTGGGTCTGCGGCAGCGCCGTGCCGGCCGGCTGGATGCGGTCGCCGGCGGGCTCGGGCACGCGGTAGAAGCACTTGACCAGCGTCGTCTCGGTGGGGCCGTAGAGGTTGACGGCCGCGGTGCGCGGGAAGGCCCTCCGCCACCGCTCGACGACCGGGCCCGGCAGCGGCTCGCCGGTGAAGAAGGTCCAGCGCAGCGCCGATGCGCTGGATCCCGGCGGCGCCGGCGGCGCCGCGCCGAGCCACGCTCCGGCCAGCGTGGGGACGGTGTGCACGGCGGTGATCCCCTGCTCGGCGAGCCAGGCCACCACCCGCTCCGGGCGGAGGTCGTCCTCGTCCGGCAGGTGGAGCGCGGCGCCGCTGGTCAGCGGCAGGAAGACGTCCCGCAGCACCGCGTCGAAGGAGAGGCCGGTCAGCTGGGCGACGCGGTCGCCGGGGCCGATGCCGAAGGTCTCGCGCTGCCAGGCGAGGAAATGGGCCAGGCCCTTCTGGCGGCCGAGCACCGCCTTCGGTCTGCCGCTGGTGCCGGAGGTGAAGAAGACGTAGGCCGGGTCGTCGGGCCGCGGCCACGGCCAGCTCTCATCGGAGCGCTCCGCCCGCGGCTCTCGGGTCGCGGCGGCGGGTGCAGGCGGAGCCGCCGGCAGCGTCACCGCGGCCGGCCCGCCGTGCTCCCGGAGCCAGGCGTCCTCGGGGCGGGCCTCCCCCACCTGCAGCAGCAGGCCGGGCCTCGCCTCCTCCACCATCACCCGCAGGCGCGCCGCCGGCAGCAGGCGGTCCAGGATCAGCAGCACGCCGCCCGCGAGCTGCACGGCGAGGAGGGCGGCGACCAGGTCGGCGGAGCGGGGCCCGCTGACCGCGACGGTCTCGCCCTGCCGCCAGCCGGCGGACGCCGTCAGCGCGTGGGCGAGGGCGCGCGCCCTCGCCCCCAGCGCCGCGTAGGTCCAGACGCCGCCGCTCCAGGAGACCGCGGCGGCCTCCGGTTGCTCCCGCTCGCGGTCGAGGAAGCTCCGCGCGAGCGGGGGAAACGGCGGCTCCGGCAGCGCCGCGGCGGGA
>JASLEW010000869.1 GCA_030150965.1 Thermoanaerobaculia bacterium
AGCCCGGCGGGCGCGAGGTCCCCGGCCCGGAGGATCTCGTGCAGCATCAACATGCTGTCCTTGCCGCCGCTCCAGGAGAGAAGCACCGGACGCGCGGGCCAGCGACCGGGGAGCGCCGCGGGGCATCCTCGGACCGGCCGCGCGAGCCGGTGCTTCTCTCCTGGAGCGGCGGCAAGGACAGCATGTTGATGCTGCACGAGATCCTCCGGGCCGGGGACCTCGCGCCCGCCGGGCTGGTCACCACCTTCACCGAGCCCGGCGACCGCGTGGCCACCCACCGCGTGCGGCGCGAGCTGTTGGCGGCCCAGGCCGCCGCCCTCGGCCTGCCCGTGCATCCGGTGCTGCTGCCGCCCTCCCCGCCGGACCGGATCTACAGGGAGCGCCTGGCAGCGGTGCTGGCGGCGCTGCGGGACGGCCAGGGAGCCACCCTGCGACCGGGCGCCGGCGGGGCGGCAACAGGGCGGGATCGCGGTGCCGAGGAAGCCGAAGTGAAGGCCGGCGCAGGCGGAGCTGCGGCAGGAAGGGATGGCGACGGGACCGACGGGCGTGGGCGAGGAAGGGTGCCGGTGCCGGCAGCAGGGCGCATCGCCTTCGGCGATCTGTTCCTCGCCGATCTGCGTGCCTGGCGCGAGCGCCACATGGCGGAGCTGGGCATGGAGCCGCTCTTCCCGCTCTGGGGCCGCGAGACCGCGGCGCTGGCCCGCCGCTTCCTCGGCCTCGGCTTCGCCGCCACGGTGGTGGCCGTCGATACCGCCGTGCTGCCGGCCCGCCTGGCCGGCGAGCCCTACGACGCCGCGTTCCTCGACGCCCTGCCCGCGGGCATCGACCCCTGCGGCGAGAACGGCGAGTTCCACACCTTCGTCCACGCCGGGCCGCTCTTCCGCCAGCCGCTCGCCGTCCGCCGCGGCGAGCGCTGGACGGAGGGGCGCTTCGCCTATTGCGACCTGTGAGCCCCGGAAACCCGGTCAAAGGATGTGGGACAGGTTCTCGATCGCGATCCGCCGCAGCTTGAGATAGCGATTGGCATCGCCCGACAGCGCCGACAGCGTCGCCAGGCACTCCTCTCCCGGGGAGCCGAGCACCGCGGCGAAGCGCCCCGGCCAGTGGTGCTGGAAACCGCGGAGCCAGGCGAGCAGCGGCTCGCGGCGCCAGGGCTCGATCTCGCCGCAGCGCGGCGCCAGCGCGGCGACGGCGGCCCGCACCCTGGACAGGTCGAGCGGCCCCTGCGGTGGCCGGCGGATCGCTCCCTCGGGCAGGCCCGCGGCCGCCAGCACTTCCCAGGCATCGTCCATGGGGCTTATCGTACTCCCGTGCTGGTGAAGCTGGACCGGGAGCGTTTGCAGGGCATCCTCGCGGCGATGGCCGAGCAGCTGCGTGGCGACTGGCTGCTGGTCGGTGGCGCACTGGTCGCCCTATGGCTCGAACCGCGCCGGGTGACCGAGGACATCGACCTCGTGGGGCTTGGCAGCTCGGGAGAGGAGCGCCTCGATCTGATGCGGTTCGCCGACGCGATGGGTTTGCCCATCGAGGCGGTGAACTCGGCCGCCGACTACTTCGTGCGCCGGGTTCCCGGATGGGAGGATGAGCTGGAGCGGTTCCATGCCGCAGGCCAGGTACGGATCTATCGCCCCACGGCCACTCCAGTCCGCGCCAAGGTCGCCGAGTGCCTGAGGCTCGGCGTGCACTGCGCCTGGGTTTTCGATCCAGCGGCCTTGGCGCCGCCTGCTGGCGCCCGGCACGTTCGCCGCCTGGCCGAGCGCCACCAGCGGGATGCCCGGCGGCGCCGGAAGCCGCGCAGCGTGCGCGGAGAGGAGCCCACGTCAAACCGACTAGCGATTAGCACACTCTGATCATAAACGCATGGCCGTAGAAATCTATTTACATCAACCTGTTGATCAACGAGCATCGCAGTGGAACAATAGCAAGAGACTTCTTTCCAGGAGGAGATGATGAGTCCCTGGTTCTGCATGCTGCTGGTCTCTCTGGCCGGTAGCCTCGGTGGAGTGATCAACGCTCTTCTGAGCGACAACCGCTTCATCATGCCGCGGCGTGACGGTAACGTCCTTTGCCCAGGCTTCTTGTCGAATGTCTTCGTGGGCGCTGCCGGCGCCTTCATCTCTTGGGCCCTCTATGGTTCGGGAGCCGCCATTGACCTCGCCGCCAGCAGTGGTACGCCGCGTGAGGCAATCAGCCTTCGCTTGTCGGCCCTGGCTGGTGCCTTTCTCGTGGGTGTGGCGGGTGCCAAGTGGCTCACAAACGAGGCCGACAAGAAGCTGCTCAGAGAGGGTGTCAGGAGGGCGGCGGGAGGGCCGCCGCGCCCGCCTGCAGAGTGTGATCGCCTGGTTCAGGCTCCAGCCCGCGAAATCCTGCAGACGCTCGCGAGCATTTCCGGTTGAGCCGCCTGCGGCTTTGCCGCAACAGTAGTTGCCGTCGATACTGCTGTACTCCCGGCCCGCCTGGCAGACGAGCCCTACGATGCCGCGTCCCGGACGCCCTGCCGCGGGCATCGACCCCTGCGGCGAGAACGGCGAGGTCCACACCTTCGTCCACGCCGGGTGCTCTTCGGCCAGCCGATCGAAGTTCGCCGCGGCGAGCGCCGGGTGGATGGGCGATTTCGCCCACTGCGATCCTTTCCTGCCGAGTGCCGGCTGAGCCGGCGAACGCCCAGGCCGGAGGCCGCGCCTGGATCAACGATTGGGAATACCGATCACCCGGAAGCCGCTCGCGCGCGCCGCACGTCCGAGGGCAGCATCGTGGGTCGCGAGAACCAACTCGGTGCCGGCCTGTTCCCTCCAGAGCAGGGCGCTGGCGAGGTGCAATGCGTCCAACGTACCGACGGCCGTTGGCAGAGGCTGGGAGGCTCGTGCGAGGACGGTTCGGGTGACCTCAACCACCTCCATCGCCGCCACCAAGCCGAAGGCCGCGGTGCGGCGCTCGGCCAACTCGCCGTCCGAGAGCCCACCGAGCAAGCGCAGGCGGTCGAGAGTGCGCAGGCACTCGACCTCCACCAGCGCACTCGCCACCCCGGTTTCGACCTCCTCCCACTCGGCCAATGCCTCTGGCTGGCCCAGGAGCAGGCGCAGGATGACCGAGGAGTCGAGGTAGGCGAAGGGGATCATCGCTCCGATTGCCTCTCTTCGAGGAGGAGGGCGACCACGTCGATACGCCCCGGAAGCGGCGCTGGCAGCGCAACGCTGTGCAGTCCCGGAGAACCCGCCTCGGGCCGGCGGATGGAGAGCATTCCGGTCTGCTCGCGGAAGGGGACGAGGCGGGCGATCGGAGTGTCGCGGTCGAGCACGGTCAGCGCCTGGCCCTGACGAACGCTGCGCAGGTGCTCGGAGAGATGGGATTTCAGCTCGGCGATGCGGACCGTCTTCATGACCAGATGATAGTCACATCTAGTCACTTCGGGAATAGCTGGTGGTTCATGTGGTGCGCGTCCTCCGGGCGCGCTTTCCGTCTACAGAGATAGGATGAGTGGGACGCCATGCCCGGACGCGCTGCCATCGGTTCCACGACCCTCACCGCCGGCGATCTGCCGGCGCTGCCCGACCCCGACCTGCCGCACGAGCTGTGGCACGGCGCGCTGCGGACGGTGATGCCGGCGAGCGCGGCGCACGGGTCCGCGGTGTCCCGCCTCCTGGTGATCCTGGGGCAGCACGTCTATGAGCACGATCTCGGAGAGCTGTTCAGCGAATCGACCGGGTTCCTGCTGGAGCGTGATCCCGACACCCTCCTCTGCCCCGATGTCGCGTTCGTGGCGAAGGGGCGTCTGCCGGCCGGCGGAGCCGGCTGGTCCTTCCTGGAGGTCGCCCCGGACCTGGCGGTCGAGATCCTCTCCCCGGGCGACCGTCCGGCGGCGGTGCGCGCCAAGGCCGCCGAGTATCTCAGGCTCGGCGTGCGCTGCGTCTGGGAGCTCGATCCGGCGGCGCGCCGCGTGCGGATGCACGTTCCGGCGGGAGGCGCGCCCGGCCGGATCGCGACGTCCGAGCTGACCGAGAGCGAGGTCCTGGATGGAGGCGAGATCCTTCCCGGCTTCCGCCGTCCGCTGAGCGAGCTGTTAAGCTTCATCGGCCTCTGACGCCCCAGCCGCAGGGGGCGAGCCAGAATCCTGGACCGGGCAGCCAACGCTGCCGATGCAGTCCGCCGACGGCTCATGCTCCTGGGCGCCCGGCGCCGCCCGGCACCCGGACTTCCAGGGTGCCGAAGCCGCGGCCGGGGCCACGGGCGTAGCGCGCATCGATGATCCAGACCAGCGTGCCGCCCGAGCCGCTCTCCGGCGCGACGACGAAGTAGGGGAAGCGCGCCCAGTGCAGGAAGCGCGCGCCGTCGCGCGTGCCCGCGGCCGCCACCGCCGCCGGTTGGCGCTCGCCTTTCGCCACCGGCGCCGGATCGAGCGTGAAGGCCGGCCGGCGCAGCCAGTCGTAGCTGCCCAGCAGGTAGCGGTCGCCCGCGTCAGCCACCACCTGGCGCCGGAACGGGTCGAACGGCACCGGGCTGGCCATCACCCGGCTGACCGTGAAGCCGCTCCGGTGCATCCCCTCGCGCGCCGCCCGCTCCGCCGCCTCGGTCAGCGCCAGCATCGCGCCGATGTAGACGCACAGCCCGGCGAGGGCCACCCGCGCCGGCAGCTCCGCCCGGGGGCTGCCCCGGCGCGCCAGGCGCCAGCAGGCGACGACCGCCACCCCCAGCCCCAGCCAGATCCAGACATCGGCGATGAACAGCGCGTCGCCGTAGAACCACACGTCGGCGAACGGCATCTCCCAGCGCAGGCCGTAATTGTTCAGCCAATCGAGGAACGGGTGCGAGAGGATCGAAACCGCGGCCAGCGCCAGCAGCGGCGCCGGCCGCGCCGGTGCGGCCGCCGGCTGCCGGCGGCGCCGCCGCCAGCGGTCCCAGGCCAGCATCGCCCCGGTCAGCAGGAGGGGCAGCACCACCATCGCCAGCACCCCGTGCGTCCAACCCCGCCGGCCGGTCAGGGCCGCCACCGGCCCACCCACCAGGCAGAGCACGTCCATGTCCGGCAGGTTGGCCCCGATCAGCAGGGTCGGCGTCGCCAGCGCCGTCCAGCGCCGCCCGCCGGCCGCCGCCATCGTGGCGCCGACCAGGGTGTGGCAGAGATTGTCCATGCAGACCAGCCTACCAGCACCACGCCGGACTTTTCGGCGCAGCATCCGCCAGGTCGGGCAGGGTCCGCCTTCGTGGCTGAGCGCCGTGCTCGCGGACACGGGAGTGCCCATGGAAGAGGGCGGCTCCTGGCGCCACCGGGCGTGCGGAACGCGGGTTAGGGGTTAAGATCACGCCATGCTCCTGTACCGGATCGGCCCCGGGGGTCACCATGCCGTCAGCGAATCCCTGAGCGGCGAGCTGCGCCTGCTGCACTCGGATCCCCTGACGGAGCCGGTCGAGCGCTGGCGGCTCGGGGAGCCCGTGGGGCCGGGGGGACTGGCGGGAGGGGACGGGCCGGCGCTGCTCGCGCCGGTGCGGCCCGGCAAGATCGTCGGCATCGGGCGCAACTACGTCGAGCACGCGCGCGAGATGGACAACCCGGTGCCGAGCGAACCCCTCCTCTTCCTCAAGGCGCCGTCGTCGCTGATCGGGCCGGGCGAGGCGGTGGTGCTGCCGCTCGAGAGCCAACGCGTCGAGTACGAGGGGGAGATCGCCGTGGTGCTGCGCCGGCGGCTGCGGCGGGCCTCGGCCGACGAGGCGCAGGCCGCGGTGCTGGGGGTGACCGCGGCCTGCGACGTGACGGCGCGCGACCTCCAGCGCAAGGACGCCACCTTCGCCCGCGCCAAGTCGTTCGACACCTTCTGCCCGCTCGGACCGGCCATCCTGGTCGGCCCGGACCCCGGGGAGCTGACGGTGACCCTGCGCCTCAACGGCGGGCAGCGGCAGGTCGGCCACACCCGCGAGATGGTCTTCGGCATCGTCGACCTCCTGGTCTACACCTCACGGATGATGACCCTGGAGCCCGGCGACGTCATCCTCACCGGCACGCCGGGCGGCACCGGGCCGCTCGCCGGCGGCGACCGCATCGAGGTCGAGGTGAGCGGCGCCGGCGTGCTCGCCAATCCGGTCGAGACCTGGAAGCAGGCGCCCGCCGGCTAGCGCGGCTCGCGGCCCGCGGCGGCGAGCCGGCGCGCGCCTGGCCCACCTGGCCGGGCGCGCCGGTACCGATGGGTTGGGGGACCGCGTCGAGGAGGCACGCTCCCGGCTGCGCGCGCCCCAAGGCCCGGCTCAGCCGGCGAGGCTCATCCGGCCTCGGGCGGCACCGGCGGCACCGGCGGCGGGAGCGACCGCCAGGGGAACATCACCGCCGCCCCGGCGAGCAGCAGGTGCAGGGCGCCGTGCAGCAGGAAGCCGGCGAACAGCAGCCCCATCCAAATCGACACCAGAAGCAGCGCGGCGGCGGCGCGCAGATTGGGCGAGGGCATCGGCGGCGACGGTATCACAGCGGCGATGGGCCCCCCGGCTCCGGCGGCGGCCCAGGGTTGCTCGGTTGCTCCGAGCCGACGACGTCCGCATGAGCACGCACATGCCCCGAGTCCTCCCCGCGCCGCCGCGGGAGGCAAACGGAGCTGCCAACAGCGGTCTTCCCGCCGCCCTCGGGCGGGCCCGGGAGCGCCGGCGGTGGTGCCGCCGTGCCCGGGCAGGGAGTATCCTGAAACCATGATCGAGGCGGTCACCTTCGACGTCACCAATACCCTCATCCGCTGTCCGCGGCTGGGCGACATCTACTCCCAGGTGCTGGCGCGCCACGGCATCGAGGTGACGCCCGCCCAGGCGCGGCGGCTGATCGGCGAGGTCTGGCGCGAGATGGCCTGCGCGGCCGAGCCGGCGTGCGACCGTTTCACCGCCCACCCGGACGGCCCGCGCGGCTGGTGGCAGCGCTTCCTGGAGCGCTTCTGCGAGCACCTCGACGCGTCGCCGCCGTCGCGCTTCGCCGCCGCCGAGCTGTTCCACCGCCTGGGCAGCGGCGAGTCCTGGGAGGTCTATCCCGAGGTCGCCGACGTGCTCGCGGCGCTGCGCGAGCGCGGGCTGCGGCTCGGCGTGATCAGCAACTGGGACCCCCGGCTGCCCGAGCTGCTGCGGCAGCTCGGCCTCGCCCGCCACTTCGACGCCATCGTCTACTCCTCGGCGGTGGGGGTCGAGAAGCCGGACGCGCGGATCTTCCGCCGCGCCCTGCGCGAGCTGGGCGTCGAGGCGGGCGGCGCCCTGCACGTCGGCGACAGCCGGCTGGAGGACGTGGAGGGGGCCATCGCCGCCGGCATGCGCGCGCTGCTCCTGGTGCGCGAGCGCCAGCCCGGGCCGCGGCCGGCGCCGGGC
>JASLEW010000872.1 GCA_030150965.1 Thermoanaerobaculia bacterium
CCGGGGACGCCGTCAGCCGCCGCGGGCGCCGGCGAGAAGGCGCCGGGGGCGAAGCCGGAGGAGCCGAGGAAGGAGGAGGCCAAGGGGGCGAAGAAGGAGGAGCCGCCCAAGGCGCAGATCGAGGTCGCCGACGCGGCCGGCAGGACGATCCGCCACTTCAAGGTGCCGGTCAAGCTGGGGATCAACCGCGCCGTCTGGGGCTTCGAGCGCGACGACTGGAAGGAGCCGCCGCCGCCCCCCGACCAGCCGGCGCCGGAGGATCCGGCGGGGCCCGAGGTGCCGCCGGGCGCCTACACGGTCACCGTCAAGTTCCGCGGCCACGAGGCCAGCACGCGGGTGCAGGTGCTCGCCGATCCGCGCTCGCACAACACCGAGGCCGACTGGCGGGAGCGCTGGGCGGCGCTGTCGCGCGCCGGCGCGATGCAGCAGGCGGCGGCCGAGGCGATCGAGCGCACCGCCCGCATCCGCGCCGACGCCGCCCTCGCCGTCGCCAAGGCCCAGGAGGCCGCCGCCGCAACGGCGGCCCAGGGGGCCGGTGTCGGATCGCCGGCCCGGGGGGCCGCCGGCGGGGGATCGCTGGCCCAGGAGGCCACCGGTGGGGGACCCTCGGCGCCGAGCGCCGGCCCGGCCGCGGGCGCCTCGCCGCTGGCCGCCGCCGCTGAGCGCCTGGAGAAGGGCCTCGCCGCCCTGGAGAAGGACCTCTGGCACCGGCCCGACGAGCAGGGCCTGTTCTCGCCCGACGACATCCTCGATCAGATCGCCGTCGCCGGCGCCGCCCTCGCCTCGCAGTGGGCCCCGCCGTCGCCGGCGCAGCTCGAGACCCTGCGCCAGGTGGAGGAGCGGCTGGGGCGCTTCCTGACCGACTTCAACCGCTTCACCGCCACCGAGGTCGCCGCCTTCCGCAAGGAGGTGGCCGCGGCCAGGGTGGGCCTCCTGCCCGAGGAGCCGGCGCTGGCGGTGGTGAAGCCGTGAGCGCCGAGACCGTCCCCGCCTCGGCCGCGCCGCTGCCGCCGCGCTGGCGGAATCTGCGCCTCCCAGGCGTCCTGGCGCTCCTTCTCCTGGCGCTGCTGCCGGGGACCACGCTGGCGCAGCCCGAGGCGCCGCCGCCGCTGCTGCCGGAGGCGGCGGTCGCGGCGCTGGCCGCCGAGGTCTCGGGCACCGCGGCGCGGCGGACGGTCGAGGCGATCAGCCAGTTCCACCGCATGCGCGGCTCGCGCGGCTTCCGCGCCGCGGCGGAGCTGATCGCCGAGCGGGCACGCTCCTACGGGCTCGCCGTCGAGGTCATCTCGCTGCCGGCGGACGGCAGGGTCTTCTACGGCACCCAGCGCTCGCGCCCGGCCTGGGACGTGACGGCCGCCGAGCTGTGGGAGCAGCGGCGCGCCGGCGCCGACGGCGCCGGCGCCCGGGTGGACGCGGTGCGGGTCGCCTCCTGGGAGACGCGGCCGATCAGCCTCGCCCAGGACAGCGCGAGCGGCGCCGTTGCGGCCGACCTGGTGGACGTCGGCGCCGGCACCGCCGCGGCGGACTACGCCGGCAAGGAGGTGCGCGGCAAGCTCGTGCTCGCCGCCGAGCAGCCGGGCGCGGTGGCGCGCCTGGCGGTCGAGCGCTTCGGCGCCGCCGGCATCGTCTCCTACGCCCAGAACCAGCGCACCGCCTGGTCGAAGGAGGACCAGAACCTGGTGCGCTGGGGCCACCTCGACACCTTCCCGCCGCCGCGCACCTTCGCTTTCATGGTGTCGCTCGGGCAGGCGCGCGCCTGGCAGGAGCGGCTGGCCGCGGGGGGCGCCGTGCACCTGCGCGCCGCGGTCGAGGCCGGCCAGCACCCCGGCAGCTACGACATCGTGACCGCGGTGATCCCCGGCGCCGACCCGGCGGTGGCGGCGGAGGAGATCGTGGTCTCCTGCCATCTGGACCATCCGCGGCCCGCCGCCAACGACAACGCCAGCGGCTGCGCCACCATCCTGGAGGTGGCGCGGACCCTGGCCCGCTCCGTCCAGGCCGGCCGCCTGGCGCCGCCGCGCCGCACCATCCGCTTCGTCTGGCCGCCCGAGGTGGAGGGCACGATCGCGCTGCTCAACGCCCGCCCGGAGCTGGCGCGGCAGGCGCGCGCCGTCGTCCACATGGACATGGTGGGCGGCGATCCCGCGATCACCGGCGCGGTGTTCCACGCCACCCGCACGCCGCAGAGCCTGCCCACCTTCGTCAACGACGTGGGCGAGGCGCTGCTGCGCTACGTCAACGTGCAGTCGGACGCCTATGCCGCCACCGGCGCCGCGGTCCACCCCCTGGCCGACCCCGAGGGGAGCCGGCGCGCGCTCCAGGGCGAGGCGGTCGCCTTCACCCCCGGCAGCGACCACGACGTCTGGTGCGAGGGGTCGTTCCGGGTGCCGGCGATCTACCTCAACGACTGGCCCGACCGCACCATCCACACCACCGCCGACCTGCCGTCGAACATCGAGCCGACGAAGCTCCTGCGCGCCGCCTTCCTCGGCGCGGCGAGCGCCTACTACCTGGCGCGGCTCGACGGCGCCCAGGTGCCGGCGCTGTGGGAGGTGGTGCGGCGCCACGCCATCGAGCGCGCGGCCGCCGCCCTGGCGCGCCGCGACGAGATTCTCGCGGCGGACGGCGGCGGCCAGGGCGGGGAGGCCGGAGGAGCCGAGGACCGCGGCGCCGCCGGTGAAGCGGCGGACCGCCGCCGGGCGGACGCCGCGGCGGTGGTGCGCTTCCAGCTCGCCTACGAGCGGGGGGTGATCGACTCCATCGCCGCCTTTGCGCCCCTGCCGCCCGCGGTCCGCGCCGCGGCCGGCGAGCTGATGAGCAACCTGGGCCGGTTGCTCGGCGCCGGCACCGAGCCGGCAGCCGGCGCGGTGGCGAGCGGTGCAGCCGGCACCCTGGGGGCCGCCCG
>JASLEW010000012.1 GCA_030150965.1 Thermoanaerobaculia bacterium
GGCGGCCATTCCCTGCTGGCCATCCAGCTGACCGCGGCGCTCCGTGCCCGGCTCGGCGTGGAGCTCCCCCTGCAGAGCATCCTCTCCCACCCGACCCCGGCGCTGCTGGCCACGCTCCTGCCGCGCCCGGGCGCCGAGGACGCGCCGGCCGAAGGCGCCGCGTCCACCCCGGCCGCGGGCGGGGCGAAGCTGGTCGCGCTGCGCGCCCAGGGATCGCTCCCGCCGCTCTTCTGCGTCCATCCGGCCGGCGGCAACACCTTCGCCTACAAACCCCTGGCCGGGCGCCTCGGAGCCGGGCAACCGCTCTACGCCATCCAATCGGACGGCGTCGACGGCCCGCTGATCGACGGCCTGTCGATCGAGACCATGGCGGCGGGCTACGTGGCGGCGGTGCGCGAGCTGCGCCCGCACGGTCCGTATCACCTCGCCGGCTGGTCGATGGGCGGCCTGGTGGCCTACGAGATGGCGCGGCAGCTCCACGCCGCCGGAGCGGAGGTGGCCCTGCTCGCGCTCTTCGACACCCGCGCCTTCACCCGCCTCGACGACGTGGACGAGCTGCCCGAGGACGACGTCGAGATCCTCTTCGCCCTCTTCGGCGCCGAGCTGTCGCTCTCACTGCCGGAGCTCCAGGCGCTGCCGGCCGACCGCGTGCTGCCGCACATCGTCGAGCTGGGGAAGCGCTCGGGGGGCCTGGCCGCGGCGTTCGACCTCGACCAGGCGCGGCGCCTGCTCGCGGTCTACAAGCGCAACCGGCGCCTGATGTGGGACTACCTGCCGCGCCCCTACGCGGGCGCCCTGACCCTCTTCCAGGCCAGCGAGCGCCGGCAGGGAGAGAGCCGTCCCCTCGGGCTGGGCTGGGACGGCCTGGTGGGCGGCGGCCTCACCACCCACCTCGTGCCCGGCAACCACAACAACCTCCTGGTCGAGCCGCACGTCGCCGCGGTCGCGGCGCTGCTGGGCCGCCTGCTCGCCGCCGCTTCCGGGATGCCGGCGGCCGACCTCGCCGCTGCCTCCGGGATCCCGGCGGCGGACCTCGCCGCCACCCCCGAAGTGCCGGCAGCAGACCCCGCCACCACCGTGGCCTCCGAGCACGCCCACGCGACAGGCGAAAGGACCGAGAGGGCCGCCCTCCATGGATGACACCGCGGTCGCCGTCATCGGCATGGCCGGACGCTTCCCCGGCGCCGGCGACGTCGGCGAGCTGTGGCGGAACCTGCGCGACGGCGTCGAGGCGGTGCGGCCACTCTCCGACGACGAGCTGATCGCGGCGGGGGTCGATCCCGCCCGGCTCGCCGACCCGGACCTGGTCAAGGCGATCGCGATGCCCGCGGGCATCGACCGCTTCGACGCCGCCTTCTTCGGCTACAGCCACCGCGAGGCCGAGGTGATGGACCCGCAGCAGCGGCTGCTGCTCGAGTGCGCCCACCAGGCGCTCGAAAACGCCGGCTACGGCGGCGACACCCACCCCGGGCCGGTCGGGCTCTTCGCCGGCGCCTCGACCAGCACCTACCTGCTCTACCAGGTGCTCGCCAATCCGGCCATCCTCGCCGCGCTCGATCCGCTGCAGATCGAGCTCGGCAACTCCGGCGACTACGTGACGACCCGCATCTCCCACAAGCTCAACCTGACCGGGCCGAGCTGCCACCTGCAGACCGCCTGCTCCACCTCCCTGGTCGCCGTCCACTTCGCCTGCCAGAGCCTGCTCGCGGCGGAGTGCGACATGGCCCTGGCCGGCGGCGTCTCGATCAACGTCGCTCAGCTCCGCGGCTACCGCCATCAGCAGGGAGGCATCACCTCGCGCGACGGGCACTGCCGCGCCTTCGACGCCCGCGCCGAGGGCGCGATCGGCGCCAGCGGCGTGGGCCTGGTGGTGCTGCGGCGCCTGGCCGACGCGCTGGCCGACGGCGACCCGGTGCGGGCGGTGATCCGCGGCTCGGCGGTCAACAACGACGGCGCGCACAAGGTGGGGTTCACCGCGCCGAGCGTGGCCGGCCAGGCGCGGGTCATCGCCGAGGCGCTGGCGGTGAGCGGGGTGAGCGCGGACCAGGTCTCCTACGTCGAGGCGCACGGCACCGGCACCGCCTTGGGCGACCGCATCGAGATCGAGGCGCTGCGCCGCGCCTTCGGCGCCGACACCGCCGGCCGTTCGTCCGGCCGCTGCGCCATCGGCTCGATCAAGACCAACCTCGGGCACCTGGCCACGGCGGCGGGGATCGCCGGCCTGATCAAGACCGTGCTCGCCCTGGAGCACCGGACGCTCGTGCCCAGCCTCCACTTCGAGCGGCCGAACCCGGCGATCGGGCTGGCCGCGAGCCCCTTCTACGTCAACGTCGAGCTCGCCCCCTGGCCCGCCGCTGCCGCGCCGCGCCGCGCCGGCGTGAGCTCCTTCGGCATGGGCGGCACCAACGCCCACGTGGTGCTCGAGGAGGCGCCGGCGGCGCCGCCGGCGCCGCGGCAGAGCTCGCGGCCCTGCCAGCTGCTGCTGCTCTCGGCGAGGAGCCGGGAGGCGCTCGAAGCCGCCACCGGCAACCTGGCGGCCCACCTGCGCGCCCACCCGGAGCTCGACCTCGCCGACGTCGCGCACACGCTCTGGCGCGGGCGCCGGGCCTTCGAGCACCGCCGCGCCCTGGTCTGCCGCGACCGCGGCGAGGCCGTCGCGCTGCTTTCAGACCCCTCCCACGCGGGCGTCCTCACCGCCCTCCAGGAGCGCGCCGACCCGGGCGTGGCGTTCCTCTTCCCCGGCCTGGGCGACCATCACCTCCACATGGGCGCCGGTCTCTACGCGGCGGAGCCGGCCTTCCGCGCCGCGGTCGACCGGTCGTGCGCGCTGCTCGTGCCGCACCTGGGGGTGGACCTGCGGGAGGTGCTCTACCCTCCCGCGGCGCCGACGGCGCCCGCGGCTCCCGGGGCGCCCATGGCGCCGGCGGCGCCGGCATC
>JASLEW010000026.1 GCA_030150965.1 Thermoanaerobaculia bacterium
GGCAGGTCCAGTCGGCGTCGGCCGTGAGCGCCGCGCGGGCGCGCGAGACGACGTGGGCGAACGCCTCGTCCTCCGCCACCTCGACGGCGAGGAGCGCCGCCCGGCTCTCCCTGACCGGCGGCCGGCGGGTCCAGAGGATGACGCTGTCGGGATGGGGATCGGCCGAGGCCACTCCCTGCGGAAAGAGGTCCCGCCGCTCGACCGCGCCGCGCCCGCCGTCCCCCGCCCGTCCCGGCCGTCCCAGGACCGCCGAAGGCCACGCCAGCGCCGCCCCGAGAGCCGCCGCGCTCTTCATCGCCTGCCGCCTCGTCATCGCCATGGGCAACCTCCGTCAACCTCCCGTCGTGCCCCGGACTCTCCCGCCCGCCCCTGCCGCGCGGTGAGAATCAAGCTCGACGAGAATATCCCAGCCCCCCTGCCCGCTGAGGCCAAATGAAGCCGGGTCGGAAGCACCGTTCTTCCCCGATGCCTCGATGCGCAGAGCGGCGACCTCAATCTTCCGCATGTTAACTATCCGCGCTGGCATCCTGCAGCCTCCCGCTCCCGCAGCGAGCGGCCGCCCCACTTGCCCTGCGGGCTAGTTTATTTAGTTTGAGCTTCGCCCAGCCCTTCGCCGGCCGGTGCCCGGAGCAGGCAGGAACGGGTTGACGATGAGCAGATCTCCGACCCGCTGGCCGTGATTCAGATCCTCGGTCCACAGGCGGTCGCAGCGCTCCACCCGCGCTGCTTCGACGACCAGCGCGTCCCAGAACGAGATCTTGAGCTCCGCTGCCCCGCGGATCGCCGCGAGCAGGAGGCCTCCGGTGTACTCGACGACCCGCCAGGTGAGGTATTGCGTGACGATGGCTAGGGCTTTGTCGTGGGCCAGCGGCCGCGGCATCTTGCGCGTGACCGTGACGAAGAGCTCCTGCAGCACCTGGACGCTCAGCACGCCCTCCTTGGAGCGCCAGAGATCAGCCACCAGATCTCTCGCCACGGCGTGCTTGCTCCCGGCGTCGCGGTCCTCGGCGTACACCAGGATGTTGGTGTCAACGAAGGCGGGCACGGTCGTGAAGCTCGTCTCTCGCGGGCAGGGGACCACCGCCCAGGTGTGTTCCCAGAGCGAGCCGCTTGAGCGCCGCCTGTCTGGCGGTCTCGTAGGCCTCGCTCTCCGCCACCAGGCGAGACAGCTCCTCGCGCAGCAGCCCCGAGACCGAGCAGTTGCGGTGCGCCGCCAGCACCCGTGCCTTGCGGATCAGGTCGTCGTCCAGGGCCAGGGTGATGTTGCGCCGCATCGGTCGATCTCAGCTGCACGTAGTTCACGTGCTGCACATAACCTGCGTAGTATAGGGCCGAGCCCGCGGTCAAGAGCCTGCCGGCCGGGCGGGCGGAGGACCGGGAGCCGGGGAGGCCGGTTCGTCACCTTCGATCGTTCGGTGCCCACGACCGCGGCCTTGGGGGCGGGGAAACGCCATCTCCTGGTGCCGTGAGGGCGAGTGATCGGCCCTGGGGAGCCGTGCGATCGCAACCTGCGGACTGCCATGATGCCATGATTGCCGCCACCGATCGCGGCAGGTTTGCGCTCAGGGCCTCACGCTGATGGTGCGCAGAAAAGCACCGTTCGGAGCGCCATCTGGAAAGAGTGTTTGCCAGACGAAGACACCCCTGCCGGAACCGCTCGCGCTGACCGACCAGTCGCCCAGGAGGACGCCCTCGGCCAGAACCACTGGCTCATCCACGGTCATCGTCTTTGTGTCGAGACGTGCCATGAACACCGTCTGCGTGAGATCTGGCGATTGGACGTCCCAGGCGAGGAGGAAGCTGCCATCGTCCATGGCGATGGGTTGCGCCACAAAGCCGAGCGCCAGGGAAGGCTGCGGCAGCCAGAGTTGAATCGGAGCCTGTGACGGCGCGCCTGCTTCACCGAAGAAACGGGCCACCAGCTGCTCCCCGATTGGCAGTTCGAGGTGTGTTCGCCACACCAGCAGAACCTGCCCCATGTTGTTGATGGCGGCAAGCACCTCGCTATTGATGACACCGCCCGGACCTTCAGACTGCGGAACACCGTCGCTCAGCTGCGGCGTGAGTGGGTGGACGGCACTGTCGAAGATCTGCATTCGCACCGTGCACAACGGGGTGCATGGCTGTTCGACAACCACAAACCGCCCCTTGCCATTGATCGCGGCACTCTGCACCGGCACCTCGGAAGCCGGCACCGGCAGCTCGACCGGAGCTCCTCGGAGCAATCCGTTGGCGTCCGCCACCTGGGCGAAGACGGTATAGAGCGGAAAGTCGTCCTGGCCGTAGCCGGTCACGTGGTGGGTGAGGGATAGCAGTCGCCAGAGCGGGGCGCTACCAAAGTACTCGAAGTCGGCGTTGGGCCAGCGGATCGAGGAACCGGTTGGCGTCCCCTCCTCGCTGTAGAAGCGGGCGTACGTCCGTCTCGCGCCCCCAAGGACCACGAAGTAGCGGTCGCCGACCGAGCCGATGCCAAATGAGGCCACGACGGCAGGAGGCTGGACCAGGATCTCGGGCTGAGTCTGGGGCGTACCATTGGGCCGGAAGAACTGCGCTGCCGCGGCCGTGGCGAGCTGGGTAGCTGAAATCAGGAACGAGTCGATGGTGGCTATCGCAAAGCTTCCGTCCTCCAGGACGGCGACCGTGGTCGGCGACTGGAAACCGTTCAGCCAGGGAACCTCGATCGGCGGACCAAGGGTGACTCCTGTCACCGGTGGCGGCGTCACCGGCGTGCCGGGTGCGCTGGCGCGGTTCTGGGATTGAAGCGGCGAAGCGATTGCGCCCAGCAAACCGCCTGCTACCGCGAGCAAGGCTCCGCGAGCTCGACGACCGTCGGCCATGATTTCCCTCTCCCGTTGCGGATTCAGCGCTGTCCGGCTCGTTCATCGGAGCATGGCATGAACTGTTTCTGCGGTCAATTTCCGTGGCTGCTTGCTTTCGCTCCAGGCACGGCCTCATTCCGACTCCTGCGGGGCATCGCTTTCGCGATTGAGGTTGTATTTCATGATCGAGGCATGCTTCTGGCTGCTGCGCTCCAACTCGTACACGCCGCCGGCCAGCGGACACTCCCACGACCAGAGCTTGGCCAGCTCATCCGGGCTCAGCGCGATCGGCCTGGCCAATTCTGCGTTCTGTTCGCGAAAGTGGCGCGGGCTAATGCCAGCGATGACCGCGTCGCTGTGGCCAGGCGCAAGGAGCGCAGCGATCGCCACCTGCGCGACACGGCACTCGTGCGCGTCCGCAATGGACTTGAGCTGCCTCAGCAAGCGCTGGAAACGATCCCACCCGCCCCAGTCCTCCATGACCAGCTGGTACTTGACCAGCGAGCGATTCGCAAGAACCGGCGGTGCCGGGAGATCCAGCCAGGCTTCACTCAGGAAGCCCCCCAGCAGACCGCCATAGGTGTACACCTTGATGCCACGCTCGCGGCACAGCGGCAGCAGGTCAGGCTCGATCCGCCTGTCGACCAAGGAATGCTGAACCTGAATCGAGTGGACCTCGACGCCCGAATCAAGGATCTGTTGCAGTCGGGCGTGATCGAAGTTCGTCAGGCCGATAGCGCGAAGCTTGCCGCCCTTGCGCAGGCGATCCAGCCACAGAAGCACCTCGATGTAGCGTGGCACCGCGTAGTCCCACCAATGGAACTGTACGAGATCGAGGGTGCCGCAACGAAGCCGGCGCAGGGACCGGTCAACGACGGCCTCAACGTCCGTGAAGTGCAGATCGCACAATGCGTCGCGGTCGGGCACGCACTTGGTGTGCACGCGGATGGCTATGCCGCGCTCGGCGGCGCGAGCGCGCGCCTCCCCGAGGCATGCCTCGACGCCGGGATAGATGTCGGCGCAGTCGAACGCCCGGAAGCCAGACTCGATGGCGTGCAGGATCGGCTTCAGCCCATCCGCCGTCGTGTCGCCCAGCTGGTGGCCGGGAGCGAGCTGCCAGCCCCCGCGGATGATGGACAGTGGGATCTCGTTGGTCATAGGGGCGCGGGCGCGGGCAACCGTTGACGCCGCCCTTCCTGCGCGAGCAGCCGGCGGCTCTTGGCGGGCAAGTCGGTCTCGACCGCGGCTCGGATCTCATCGACTTTGTTGTGCCAGCGTGCGACGCAGGCCCTTGCGCGCTCCTCGTAGAGGGCTAACGCCGCCTCGGGGCAGCCCTCCAAGTCGTGGACCAAATGCCTCAGCGCATACGAGTACGCCGACGTGCTCAACGTGCAACCCAGTGCCGCCACCGGCGAGTTGGAGCCCGTGCAGTCGCCTACCAGCACGACGTTGCGACCTATCCGGCAATGCCGCGCGGAGCGGGCGACGATGCGCACCGCGCGGAGCGAGTGCCAGACCGGCTCATACCTGCCGCACGGCACACCGGTGATCTCCAGAGCCTTCGATGCCTGCGTCGCCACCAGTTCGCGGATTCCCGCCGGGTCTATGCGCGGATCGTCGACCGTCACCGCGATGTTCACTTCGCGCCTCTTCGGAAGGTGGATGCAATTGCTGATCGTCAGCTTCGTGCACCGTCGATCGAATTCGAACAGCAGCTGCGAAACGCCCTCCTGCGGGTGGCAGCGAACGTTGCCGAAAACCCAGTTCTCGTTGGGCCACAGGGTTCCACCTATATCACAGTCGCCCGTGAGCTCGCGCACCATCGTGCCCTTGGCGCCCTCGGCCAGGACCACCAGTCTCGGGTGAAGGATCGCCATCGGCTCGCCGACCTCGTTCTGGTACACAGCCACGGCGTGGAGGCCATCGCCTCGCGGCTGGAGTCTGCCGTCGACCGAAGAGAGGATCTGAATGCCACGTTCGAGAGCGGCCTGAGCCAGCAGGTGTTGCAGCTCGGCCAGATTGATGCTGTACAGCGTTTCATTCCTGAAACCGCCGAGCACGTCGTCCTCGTCGAAGCGGGCGTTCGGATCCACCACAGCCTCGAATCCGTGATCGCTGAAACGAAGCAGCTCATCACCGTCGACGATGAGGTGGTTCTTATGATCCACCAGCCGCGATGCCGTCGCGAGGAAACGATCGAGCAAGCCCAGGCGCGAGAAGACGCAGAGCGACTCGGGATGAAGGTTGACGACGTTCATGCGCGTAAAGAGAGCGCGCTTCTCGAGGACGATGACCGTGTCGTAGCCTTCGTGCCGGATCGTCAGCGCGGCCATCAGGCCGGCCGGTCCCGCGCCGATCACGACGGCAGCGCGTCCGTGACACTGAAGCCCCTGCACGTCCGTCGACGGCACGCCGTAGGCCGTGCAGCGGCTCGAGCTCTCCCCTGTTCCCGAGAGCTGTTTCATCATCCTGGCCTCCGGGCACTTCTCTTGAGGGGCACCTCGAATCGCTGTACTCGAAATGATCTGGCGCTTGCCGCTCACCAGGCGTTACAGCCTCCGGCCCGGCCCCGGCACAGCCGGTCGCCCGGCCGGCCTGGCCACCGACACCGAGCCGGCGCCCGGCCGCCGCGCTCTACACCTGATTCCCTTGGTTTTCAGTCACTTGCAGTGCCCGCCAGGCGCTCGCCGAGTGCTGGAGCGCGCGGCTTGCCGGTCCAGCCGATCGGCGGTATTCTTGCGTCATGCGACCGGTTTGAAGGGAGCCGACGGTGGGCATGTCCGTCTTGCCGGGCTTCGCTCCGTCGCCGGCCGGCTCGTGGTGAGCCTCGACGGCCAGGACGGCGGTCAGGGTGGCCTGGGCAGCTCGGGGAGGAATGGGCGGGCCGGGAGCCCTGGCCAGTCCGGTACCGACCGCCTCTTCGACTGTGCCTGTGGCCCCGGGGATGGCGGCCCGGGCGAGCGGTAGTCGGCGAGGTCGGTCGGCACGTGGAAGTCATCGATCCTGGTGCTGTGAGCGCGAGTGATCGGCCCTGGGGAGCCGTGCGATCGCAACCGGCGGACTGTTATGATGCCATGATTGCCGCCACCGGCCGACACCTGCCGGTGGCTCAATCCACAGCCCACAGCAATCCTTACGATTGGAACGGGTGGTCGGCTTCGCCAGGCGCTGCCCTCGGCTCAGTAGGAAGTCCGCAGCCTGAAAATCACGGGGCGAGTAGCGCGGGGGAATTTCACCCCCGCGCTCTCACGGAACCGGACGTGAGGCTCTCGCCTCATCCGGCTGTTACAATCGGCCTTCGGCAGCCTCGCCCGGCGGCGGTCCGGACGACTGCCTGAACGGCAGCTCATCATTTGATACCCGTGCACGGTATTCACTCGATATAATTACCTGATACGACTGATTTCCGAGTGACCGGATCTGAGAGCGCGTAGAGGCAGCGATGCGGATTCGTTCCCAGGCGATCGCTCTGGCGATGGTGCTATTGACGAGCTTGAGCGTGGCGTTCATCAGCGGGCGGCGCAGTTTCCTGATGCCGGGTGTCACCTCGGACGGACATCATCTCTTCGACCAGGATTGCAACGCCTGCCACACCGCGTTCGCCGGCGTCGGCAATGCGAGCTGCGTCGCCTGCCACGAGGCCGAGCTGACCGAGGATTCGCACGCCGTCAGCCTGTTCGCCGATCCACGCTGGGCCGCAGACCTGGCGCGTCTCGACGCCACCCGCTGTGTCACCTGCCATCGCGAGCACCGGGTGGCGACCGCAGGTGTCACCGTGCCGCGCGAGTTCTGCTACCCATGCCATGACGACGTGGCGGCGCGCCGGCCCGACCACCGCACCCTCGCTCCGGCAAGCTGCGGCGATGCCGGCTGCCACAACTATCACGACAACGCTCGGTTGAACCGCGCCTTCCTGGTACGGCACTTGCGGGAGCCGGCAGTGCTGCCCGGCTACCGCCTGCCGGACCGCTGGCTGCCAGCCACGCCCCCGGGCGCCCGAGAGAGGGCAGCCTCGCGTCCGTCCGCCGCGCTGGTTGCCGCCGTCGCCGCATGCGGCCAGACCACGGCAGGCGCCATCCAGGCCGCCTGGGCCGGCAGCGCCCATGCCCGCCTTGGCGTGGACTGCGACGATTGTCATCTGCAACCCAGCCGCAGGCTACGGCTCCATCCAGGCGCCGAGGCGTGCACGCGATGCCACGCCGGCGAGGTGGCAGGCTTCGGCAACGGCTTGCACGGAGTGCGCACCCGCCTTGGCCTACCGCCGCTCACCCCCGCCGAGGCGCGCCTGGCAATGAAGCCTCCGACCGGCCGCCCGGTGGCGCTCGGCTGCTCTTCTTGTCACGATCCCCACACGGCTGATACCCGGCCGGCAGCGGTCGAGGCCTGCTTGCGCTGCCACGACGATCGGCATTCACGGCTCTTCAAGGGATCGCCGCATGCCACGCTCGGAGACCCGCTGACGGACCCCGAACGGCCCGGGCCCCGCACCGTAACCTGTGCCACCTGCCACATGCCGCGGCGTGCGATCCGGCGTGAGGGCAGACCGTGGACCACCGTCGATCACGACAACACGGCGAACCTTCACCCCAACGACCGCATGGCCGGAGAAGTGTGCAGCCACTGCCACGGCTTCGAGCTCTCGCTCGCCGCCGTGCTGGACCGGCGCCTGATCGCCAACAATTTCCGCGGGCGGCCGGCGAGGGGGTTGCTCACCTTCGCCATGGTGCGTGCGGCGAGCGCTGTGCCGCATTGAGCACGATCGTCTACGGCAAGGAGCCAGCGATGCCACGAACGAAGTGTCGCACACCGAAGGACCCGCAAGCCCCGCTGCAGGAGGCGGTATCCGCCGCACCGTGCCGCAGCCGCCATGGCACCCGGTGGGTCAGGGAGGGGGCCACCGCACAGCTCCTGATCCTGTCCGCGCTGCTGCTTGCACCCCTGCTCTCAGCCTGTGCGCGGGAGACCGTGCCTGCCGCCGCTCCGGCCGCGCCCGGGATCGCCCCGGAGCTGGTGGCGGACTATCTCCATGAGGTGATCCAGGCCGATCGCACCACCTATGCTCGCCAGGTGGTCGAGCGCCTGCAGGATCAGGAGGGCGTGATCAAGGCGAGTGAGCACTTCCGAGAGGAAAAGGCCCTTCCTCTGCCGGCCCAGATGCTGCGCATGGCGGCGCAGCTGGTGGCGCAACCCGCGACCCCGGGCAAGCCGCCCGGCTTCCACTACGCGCTGATCAGCAACTGGGCGATCAACAAGGCCAATCTGCCGAAGACCGATTTCGAGCGTCGCGGCTTGGCGACCGTAGTTGCTCACCGCGAGCGTCCGGCCACCGGCTACGAGGTGGTTGGCGGCCGGCGCCTGTTCATAGCGCTCTACGCGGACGTAGCGGTGTCACCGGCCTGCATCAACTGTCACAACCGCCATCCCGAGTCGCCACGCCATGATTTTGCCCCGGGCGACGTGATGGGCGGCGTGGTCATCGCCCTGCCCGTGGGCGGTTGAGGCGGCTCCTTGAAGTGGGAGAACCGCCTCTCGACCATCCGGGCGATGATCGCCCTGACAGCGTTGGCAGTCCTGCCATTCGCCGCCCCGCGTCTGTCCCGGTCGCCGCTTGGCGCCGCGCTCAGCGACCTGCTGCCAGTTGAAGCCAGCCCGCGCTTCCGGCAGGTGACCGGATTCGTGGTAGTGGCCCTGATGGCGGCAGCGATCGGCTTCGCGCAGCACCTCCACCACCGTGTGCCCCTGCCGGTGCCGCGCCGGTGGGCGCGGGCAATTCACATGGCCTTGGGAACCCTGGTCGCCGCCGCGATCCTCGTGCACACCGCCGGCCATTGGGGGTATCACTTGAACGGCTACCTGCTGGCAGCGGTGCTGCTCGCCATCCTCGTAGCGTTGCTTGGCAAGCTGCTCGAGAACTGGATCCTGACGCAGCGCACGGTGACACCGCCGCTCACCATCGAGCGCAGGGCCCGCTTGCACCAGGCGCAATGCCGCCTGCGGCCCTTGTGGCTGCACCTGCACCTGCTGCTGGTGGTTGCCTCCCTGGCACTTCTCGCCTTTCATGTCCTGTCGGCTTACTACTTCTGATCGGAGGTATAACCAGAAGTTGTGTACCGGATCACCGCCGGCGCCCGGCTCACCCCGGGGAAGGCGGTGAAGAAGAACGGCCTGACCAGCTTCAAGCCGAGGAAATTGAGCAGCAGGAAGCCGATGACCAGGAGGAGCGCCCAACGCAGGCCGATCTCGGAGCGTGCCACGTGGAGCACCACGTCACCGATCAGCACCAAGGCTAGCAGCGCCAGCAACGCGAGCAGCGAGAAAAACACCTCGACGTAGTTGCGGCTGAACCCTTGGTAGATCGCCAGCCCCGGGCTGGCTCCCGCCAGCACGGCAACGCTCAAGAACAGCAGCCAGCCGCCGGCGGCCAGGCCCAGGATCGCGCGCAAACCTTGGTGGCGACATCTGAGTTGGAGGCTGGGTAAGGGGGTCGATGGCCGTCGTACCGCCGCCGACGGATTTGCCCTCCGTCACCCCCGACCCGCGCGCGGCTTGCCGGTCCACCCCAGCGGCGATATTCTTGCGCCATGCGGCCCCTCCGGTATTCCATCAATGTCACATTGGACGGATGCTGCGATCATCGTGCAATTCCCGCGGACGAGGAGTTGCATCGTCACGGGATCGAGAACCTCAACCGGGCCGACGCCCTCCTCTTTGGCCGGGTGACCTACGAGATGATGGAGGCGGCGTTTCGGCCGCCGGCGTCTGATTGGATGGAACCCTTCGCCCGGACGATCGACGCGGCAAGGAAGTACGTCGTGTCGAGCACCCTGGACCGGGTCGATTGGAACGCGGAGCTCCTGCGCGGGGATCTGGGGCAGGCCGTTCAGCGGCTCAAGCGGGAGCCGGGCAAGGGACTGTTGGTGGGAGGCGTGAAGCTCCCGCTGGCGTTGGCGGAGCTGGGATTGATCGATGAATACGAGCTCGTGGTGCACCCCAGGCTGGCAGGCCACGGACCCACGTTGTTCGCCGGGCTATCGAAGCACGTCGACCTGAGGCTCGTGAGCCGGCTGGAGCTCGGCTCGGGGGCGGTGGCAATGCGGTATGAGCCGAGAAGGTAGCACCAACGGAAGCACCCAGATGTGATATTCGTCGACCAGCCCGGCAAGGATCAGCACCCCTAAGTGCAATGGAAGGTCAGCACCCCTGAGTGCAATTGAAGAAAGCTGTTAGCATCCAGCTTTGGGAGGAGCCATGGACATCCGGAGAGTCGTACCCGACGTCGCGTCGGACAAACCCGAGGAATCCAGGGAGTTCTACACGGAGGTCCTGGGCTTCGACCTGGCGATGGACATGGGCTGGATCATGACCTTCGTCTCACCCACCCAACCGACGGCGCAGATCAACGTGCTGCGCAGCGACGCCACGGCACCGGTGTCGCCGGCTCTCAGCGTCGAGGTCGCCGATGTGGATGCGGTCCACGCCATCGCCGCCGCTCGCGGGCTGGAGATCGTCCACCCGCTGACGACCGAGCCCTGGGGTGTGCGGCGGTTCTTCGTGCGCGATCCCAACGGAGCGGTCATCAACGTCATGCAACACGGCGATCCCGGAGGAGCGCGCTGACCCGGCCCCGGGTTGATAGGAGATGCCATGACGCCCACGGCGCTGAGGACAGCTGAGCTGGGCGCCACCGGTCTCAAGATCACCCGCGTCGGCTTCGGCGCCTGGGCGATCGGCGGCGGTGGCTACGAGTGGGGCTGGGGACCGCAGGATGACGAGGACTCGATCGCGGCGATCCGCCACGCGGTGGCGCTCGGGGTGAACTGGATCGACACCGCGGCGCAGTATGGCCTCGGGCACTCGGAGCGGGTGGTCGGGCGCGCCCTGGCCGGCCTCGAGCCGCGCCCCTACGTCTTCACCAAGGGCGGGCAGCCCGAGGGACCGGGGAGGACCACGATACGGAGCCTGCGGCGCGACTCGCTGCTGCGCGAGGTGGAGGGCAGCCGCGAGCGCCTCGGCGTCGAGGCCATCGACCTCTACCAGATCCACTGGCCGGTCCCCGA
>JASLEW010000075.1 GCA_030150965.1 Thermoanaerobaculia bacterium
GGCGCGGCCTCACCCGCGGCGGCGCCCCGGCCCGGCAGCCCTCGTCGAGGGCCGGCGCGCGCGAAGCGCTGGCACCACTTTCGCACCTCGGCAGGGCGGCGCCGCGGCGGCATGCGGCCCCGGCGCCGTGGGGGTGGCCGGGCTCGCCACTCCCTGTAGACTCGTTGCGGCAACCGGAGGTGCGGAATGCGCAAGGCCCTGCTGATGACGGCGCTGTCCCTGCTGCTTCTCGTCCCCGCCCACGCGGCGGCGCGGCGGTCCGATACGGTGAGCTACACCCCTCCCGCGCAGCCCGGAGACATCTACACGGTCATCGGATTTGCCGAGAGCGGCGGCGGCGCCACGGCGACGACGATCGACGAGCGCATGGGCGAGCGCAGCCGCGAGCTGACCGTGGTGCCCTACCCCTCCTGCGCCCACACCTCACCCGCGGGCGTGGTGGTGCGCTTCCGGCATTTCGACGACGGCCAGACGCCGCTGACCGTCTCCACCAGCGGCCAGATCGTCCGCGGCCCCTACCAGGGGAGCCTCCCCATGGAGGCCCTCCACCACTGCTACCAGCTGGTCAGCTGATCGGGCGGCAGCCAGGGGCCGGCGGCAGCGCGAGGCAGCGAAGCCCGGGGCCTCAGCGCCAGGGCTGGCGAATCGGAGCTCTGCAACCATGGCCGGCGTGGGGCGGATTCAAAATCCAATCTTGAATCAGCCGCGGCACGATCCTCTCCTGGCGCACCCTCGACCGCCACGCCTGGGAGCCGGGGCTCGCCTGAGCGGCCTCACGACACCGGGCCGCGGCGGAAGCGCGACACGAACTCCCATATCACCTGGTCGGCGTCGAGCAGCGTGGTGTCGGTGCCCAGGAGGCGCGGCAGGTGGGCGGGGGAGCCCGGCCAGACGTGACCGGCGCCGGTGAGGCGCCAGAGGTCCACCTCGGCGCCGTCGCGGCAATGGCTCCAGACGAGGTGGGTGGCGGTCTGGCCGGCCGCGTTGCGCAGCGTCGCCACCACCTTGGGCGCGGAGGTGCAGCCGTCGTGGCCGGCCCAGCGGCGCATCATCCAGGGTGTTGTCCTGGTCGGTGAGCAGCGCCTCGAACAGCGAGGCCGCCGCCGGCAGGGTGCGCAGCGGCCGGGTGGCCACCTCGAAGAGGGGCCCCGGGGGTACCGGCGGAGAAACCTCCTCCCTGACGAGGGCGTACTGGTTGCTCAGAGGGCACGGGAGAACGGGAGGGAGCCATGAGCTGGACGAACGACCTGACGCTGGCGGCGCGCACCCTGCGGCGCGCGCCCGGCTACGCCGCGGTGGCGGCGCTCACCCTGGCGCTGGGGGTGGCGGCGACCACCATCATGTTCAGCGTCGTCGAGAGGGTGCTGCTGCGGCCCCTCGCCTTCGCCCGGCCCGAGGCGCTGGTGGACGTGTCCGAGACCATGGTGCCGCGGATGAGCCACGGCGCGGCGTCGGTGCCCGACCTGACCGACTGGCGGCAGCAGTCGCGGTCGTTCTCGGCCCTCGGCGGCTACACCACCTATCCCGGGTTCTCCCTCGCCGCCGGCGACCGCCCCGAGCGCCTCGCCGGCGTGCGCATCGCCCCCGAGCTGCTCGCCACCCTCGGCGCCCGCGCCCTCCTCGGCCGCCTGCTGCTGCCGGAGGAGGCGACCGCCGGGCGCGACCAGGTGGTGGTGCTGGGCGAGGCGCTCTGGCGCCGCCGCTTCGGCGGCGATCCCGCGGTCGTCGGCACCAAGCTCGTCATCAACGGCGAGCCCCGCACCGTGGTCGGCGTGGCGCCGGGCTGGCTGCGCTTCCCGCCCGCCGCCGAGCCCTCCCAGCTCTACCTGCCGCTCGTCGCCTCGCCGCAGCAGACGCGGAGCCGCGGCAATCATTGGATGAAGGTCGCCGGCCGCCTGCGGCCGGGCGTCTCGCCGGAGCAGGCCCAGGCGGAGATGGACGGCATCGCCCGCCGCCTGAGCCGCCAGTACCCGGACACCAACGAGGGGCGCGGCGTCCTGCTGACGCCGCTGCGCAGCCGGCTCACCGAGTCGGTGCGGGAGCCGATCAAGGTCCTCTTCGGCGCCGTCACCCTGCTGCTCGCCATCGCCTGCCTGAACGTCGCCAACCTGCTGCTGGCCGGCGGCATCGCGCGCTGGCGCGAGACCGCGGTGCGGCGGGCCCTGGGCGCCGGCCGCTGGCACCTGGCGCGGCGCTGCCTGGCCGAGGGGCTGATCCTGGCGCTCCTCGGCGCGGCGGCGGCGCTGCCCCTCCTCTGGGGCGGCCTGCGGCTGCTCCTCGCCCTGGCGCCGGCCGACCTGCCGCGGCTCTCCGAGATCGCGATCGACGGGCGGGCGCTCGCCTTCAGCGTCGCCGTGGCCTGCGCCACCGGCCTGCTCTTCAGCCTCGCCCCCACCTGGCAGGCGGGGAGGATGCAGGGCGGCGAGCTGCTCAAGTCCGGCCAGCGCGCGACCGCCGGCGGCGGCGGCCATCGCCTGCGCCGCCTCCTGGTGACGGCGGAGATGGCGCTCTCGCTGCTGCTCCTGGTGGGCGCCGGCCTGCTGATCCGCAGCCTGTGGAACCTCACCCGCGTCGATCCGGGCTTCCGCACCGAGGGCGTGCTGAGCGCCGAGGTGGCGCTGCCGGCGGCGCGCTACACCACGCCGGACCAGGTGACCGCCTTCTACCGGCGCCTCCTGGAACGGGTCGCGGCGCTGCCCGGCGTCGAGGCGAGCGGCATGATCTCGCTCCTGCCGTCGCGCGAGTGGGGCTGGAACGCCGGCCTGACCATCGAGGGGGCGCCGCCGCTGCCGGCGTCGAGCGACAGCTGGATCGAGACCCGCACGGTGAGCCCCGGCTACTTCGCGGCGATGCGCATCCCGCTCACCCGCGGGCGCCTGCTGAGCGCGAGCGACGACGCCAAGGCGCCGCCGGTCGTGGTGATCAACGAGGAGGCGGCGCGGCGCTTCTGGCCGGGCGGCGATCCGCTGGGCGCGCGGGTCAACATCGGCGGCGGCGACGCGATGCGCGTGGTGGGCGTGGTGCGCAGCGTGCACAACGCCGGCCTGGACCGCGCGCCGCTGCCGGAGGCGTACTTCCCCTACCCGCAGGAGGGGGCGCTCAACATGACGCTGGTGCTGAGCACGGCGGCCGGCGATCCGCTCGCCCTGGCCCCGGCGCTGCGCGCCGCGGTGCGGGCGGAGGACCGCGGGCTGCCGCTCGACAAGGTGGCCGCGGTGACCCGGGTGGTGGCCGGCTCGATCGGGCCGCGGCGCTTCCAGGCCGTGCTGCTCGGCACCTTCTCCGCCCTGGCGCTGGTGCTGGCGGCGATCGGCCTCTACGGCGTGCTCGCCTACGCGGTGGTGCAGCGGCGGCAGGAGATCGGCGTCCGCATCGCGCTGGGCGCCAGCGCCGGCGGCGTGCGGCGGCTGATCCTGGGCGACGGCCTGCGGCTGGTGCTGCCCGGCCTCGCGGCGGGCCTCGCCGGCGCGGTGGCGCTGAGGAAGGTGCTGGCCACGCTGGTCTTCGGCATCACGCCGCTCGACGCGGCGACCCTCGGCACCGTCTGCCTGGCGCTCGCCGCCGTCGCGGTGGCCGCCTGCCTGGTGCCGGCCGAGCGCGCGGTGCGCATCGAGCCGCTCGCGGCGCTGCGCGAGGAGTAGCCCGAGCTGTGGCGGAACGGGTCGCTCCGAGCCATCGACCTCGCCAGGATGGCGGGTAACGGCGTGCCGCGAGCCCCCGCATCTTTCGATAGCGTCGGCGCCCGGGGCCCGGCGGCAATCTGGCGGTTGTGGCTGCTACCTGACGAGCGCGGCGAGCGCGGCCACGCGCGTCCCCACCTCCCGGTGCAGCGTGGGCGGGGCGCCGAAGAAGGAGCCGGCGGCGCGGCCGTCGCGGTCGAAGAGCAGCAGGGTCGGCACCGCGCTCACGTCGCCCAGGGCGCGCACCAGGCCGGCATCGCCCAGGGTCCAGACGAATGGCAGCCGCAGCTCGGCGGCGCGGCGGCGCACCGCGGCGGCGTCGGACTGCACGGCGACGGTGACCACGGTGAGCCGGTCGCCGTAGCGCTGCTTGAGCTCCCCCAGGAAGGCGAGCGAGCCGCGGCAGGGGATGCACCAGGTGGCCCAGAGCTCGACCGCCACGACGTGCCCGAGGAGGTCGCGGCGGGTGAGCCGGCGGCCGTCGAGCGCGGTGAAGGCGACGTCGGGAATGGCGGCGAGGCCGCCTCCCCGGGCGGGCCTGGCCACGGCGCGGGCGGCCTCGGTGCGGCCGGCGAGGAGCAGCGTGATGATGCGGGTCAGGTCGGCGCGCAGGCGCTCCTCGCCCGCGGCCCCCGGGAACGGGGCGTAGCGGCCGCCGCCCTCACCCTCGCCCCTGCCGTAGAAGCCGAAGTCGTTGGGGGTCGCCACCAGCACGTCGTCGACGAAGACCGCCGGGTAGCGCTTGACCCCGAAGCGCTCGGCGAGCGGCGAGGCGCCGTAGTTCTCGACCACGAAGCGCGCCCTGCCGCCGAACTGCCTCACCACGCTCTGTGCCAGCAGACCTGCTGGATCGGAGAGGTTTCAGGTGTAGGGCCAGCGCACCAGCGTCACCGTCACCGCGCCGGCCGCCTGGAGCGCGCGCGGCGGCGATACCGGCGGGGCGCCGCGGGCGGGGGCGAGCGCGGCGAGGTAGCGCGGCAGCACGTCGCCGGCGAGCGCCGCGGCGATGGCGGCGTTGCCC
>JASLEW010000078.1 GCA_030150965.1 Thermoanaerobaculia bacterium
CGCCCGGCGCTCCTCGTCGTTCAGGCAAAGCGTGAGCTTGCGCACCCGCCGCGCCGCGGGTGCCAGCCGCGGGCGGCCGGTGCGCCGGTCAATGCGCGCCATGGCCAGGGCTCTCCTGCCTTTCGATGCGCCCAGCCGGGGCAAGAGCGGTTGTGGGAAACCAAAAAAGCGCCTGGACCTGGTGGGGCCTGGCGGCGGCAAGGCGCGCGGCGGCGCGGCTCGGGTGGCGCCGGCCCCAGCCGCGCGGTGGGCTGGGTCGCGCGGCGGGGCTGGGTCGCGCGGTGGCCTTCAGCGCCAGCTCTCGGCGATCGGCACCACCGGGGCCAGCTCTCGCCCTTCGAGCTGCCCGGCGATGAAGGCGGCCACGCGGTCGGCCGCCAGGCGCAGGGGATCGGCGTTGGTGATCACGTAGCCGGCCGTGACGCCGCCCCTGTGGTGGCCGAGGAGGGCGGCGACCAGCATCTCGGAGAAGCCCAGCTCGACGGCGATCGAGGCGAAGGTGCGGCGCAGGGCGTGCATGCCTTCCCCGCTTCGATGCCGGCGCGGGCGAAGAGGAGGCGGGCGGGCTTGTCGAGGCCGATGAGGGGCCCGCCGCGGCGGCCGCCCGGGCAGACGTGGGCGTCGGAGTTGGCCGCGGACGGGCAGGAGCGGCGGAGGAACTCGACCGCGGCGCGGCCGATCGGGGCTATGCGCGGCGCCGGCCTTGGCGTCGCGCAGATGGAGCGAGCGGCCTTCGGGATCGCTGTCGTTCCAGCGCAGGCCGGAGCCGGCAGTGCCGTGGATCTCCACCTTCCGTGCCGCCGGTCCCTGCAGCGGACGCCTACTCTTGAGAGCTCGATCCGGCGGCCGGCGCGCAGGCCTCACAGCCGCATGCCGAGGGGGCGAGGCAGCCGCCGGTCTCCGCCGCCAGGCGTGCCGCGTCGCGCTGGGCCGTCCTGAGGCGGGCCGCGCAGCCGAGGGCGGCGTCGAGCAGCGTCTGCGCCACCTGGCTGCGCTGCGGCGCCAGGCGGTAGTGCACCCAGAGCCCGCGCTTGTCCCCCCGCACCACGCCCGCGCGCCGCAGATAGGCCAGATGCCGCGACGCCTTGGGCTGCGAGATGCCGAGGCTCGCGTGGATGTGGCAGACGCAGATCTCCCCGTGGCGGAGCAGGGCCACGATCCGCAGGCGCGTGGGATCGGCCAGCGCCTTGAGCATCTGGTCCGCGGCTTGGAGCTCTCGATCCATATCTGGCTTGACAAATATAACAGGCCGGGGCGATGATGTCTACATCTGCTAAACCGCATGCACTGGAGGCGTCCGGCGATGAGCGATCTGAAGGCAGCGATCCAAGACAAGTACGGCAAGGCCGCGGCCGGCGTGGGGGCGGGCTGCGGCTGCGGCTGCGGCTGCGGCGATCCCATCAGCTCCAACCTCTACGGCGCCCACGAGACCGCCGCCCTGCCGCCGGAGGCGGTCTCCGCCTCGCTCGGCTGCGGCAACCCGACGGCGATGATCGAGCTGCGGCCCGGCGAGACGGTGCTCGACCTGGGCTCGGGCGGCGGCATCGACGTGCTGCTCTCCGCCCGGCGGGTGGGGCCGGGCGGCAAGGTCTACGGGCTCGACATGACCGACGAGATGCTCGCCCTGGCGCGGGAGAACCAGCGCCGCGCGGGCGCCGCGAACGTCGAGTTCCTGAAGGGCGAGATCGAGGCCATCCCGCTGCCGGACCGGTCGGTGGACGTGGTGATCTCCAACTGCGTGATCAATCTGTCGAGCGACAAGGACCAGGCGCTTCGCGAGGCGTACCGCGTGCTGCGGCCCGGCGGCCGGTTCGCCGTCTCCGACGTGGTGGTGCGCGGCCCGGTGCGGGCGGAGCTGCGCCGCAACGTCGAGCTCTGGGTCGGCTGTGTGGCCGGCGCGCTGGAGGAGAGCGAGTACCGGGAGAAGCTCGCGCGCGCCGGCTTCGAGGAGGTGGAGATCGAGCCGTGGCGGGTCTATGCGCTGGCGGAGGCGCGGGAGCTCCTCGCCGCGGCGGGCCTCGATCCCGCGGCGGCCGCAGCCGAGGCCGACGGCAAGTTTGCAAGCGCCTTCATCCGCGCGCGGCGGCCGCAGGCGGACCGCGCCGCCGTGGGGCGGGGCGTGCGCGTCCTCTTCCTTTGCACCCACAACAGCGCGCGCTCGCAGATGGCGGAGGGTTTCCTGCGCCACCTGGCGCCGGCCGCCCAGGTGGCGAGCGCGGGCACCGAGATGACCCGGGTGCACCCCCTGGCCGTCCGTGCGATGGCCCGGCAGGGGCTCGACATCTCCGGCCAGCGGTCCAAGCACGTCGGGGAACTCGCCGGCCAGACGTTCGACTACGTGATCACGGTGTGCGACCACGCCCGCGAGTCCTGCCCGATCCTGCCCGGCGCGCCCGAGCAGATCCATTGGAGCATTCCCGATCCCGCCGCCGTCGAGGGCGATCCGGCGACCCGGCTGCGCGCCTTCGAGGGCGCGGCGCTCGAGCTGCTGACCCGCATCCGTCTGTTCGTCGCGCTCCTCGGGCGCGAGAGGCCGGCGTGACCGGCGCTGGCGGCCGTGGCGATCGGCGCCGCATCGACGAAGCGTTGCAGCTGATCGACGGCCTCGACACGCCGGAGCGAGTCAAGGTGCCGGCGTATTCGGCGATTGTCCAGGCGGCGGTCCGCGCCGGAGATTCAGCCCGCGCCCGGGCGCTCTTGCGGGAGGGAACGCCATGAATCCCAGGCCACTCGTGTTCGTCCCCGGCCTTCCGGGTACCAGGCTGCTCGACAAGGCCTCGGGTGACGAGCTCTTCCCCAACGTCCTCGGCCTGCTGAGCCCGGACGCGCGGACGCAGCTGATCGCGCGCCTGCGCGGTCCGGACGATCCGGATGCGGACGACGGCGTCGTCGCCGCCGATCCGGTCGACACGGTGCTGCCGCTGGTGCCGTTCGTCGATCTCTCCGGCATCTTCAAGATGGCGGGGTCGCTCTACGACATCCTGAAGCGGTTGGGTTACCAGATCTCCGGCGCGTCGTTCGGCGACCGCTTCCGGCCCGTGGGCTGGGATTGGCGCCGGCCCGTCTACCAGGCCGGCACCCTCGCTCGGGTGAAGCAGGCGATCGTGGAGCTCAACGCGGCGACCGGCGAGCCGGTGACGCTTCTCTGCCACTCGACTGGTGGGCTGGTGGTGCGGGCGCTGCTCGAAAGCGATGCCACGATCGCCCCGCTCCTGGAGCGCATCCTGGCGCTGGCGGTCCCCTGGGCCGGCACCCTCCAGCCGCTGCCGCTCCTCGCCGGCATGAACGGCTGGGGGCCGCTCACGGCGGCGCAGACCCAGGACGCCCTGGGACGCTCCTGGGCGGCGTTCGATCTCCTGCCGCCCGATCCAAGCCCGGGGAAAACGGACATGACGGGCGTGGACCTCTTTCGCGACGCGGCCGGTCAGCCAGCGTCGCCGGTCGTCGCGACGGCGTGGATTCCGGCGGGGCCGGCCGGCCAGGCGATGCGGGACCGCGCGCAGCGGTCCGACAGCGCCCTCGGCCGGCGCAGCCGGACCCTCGATCTGGGCGGGGTCGAGGTGGTCAACGTCGCCGCCTGGAGGGAGGACACGCTGAGCCGCGCCACCCTGGACGCGCAGGGGCGGCTCGCCTTTCAGGACGACCCGGAGGGCGACGGCACGGTCCCGCGGCCGTCCGTCGTCTGGCCGCGCGGGCCCCGGGTCCACACCTACCTGGTGCCGATCGGCCGCTACCCGACCGACCTCATCCGCCGCCTGCACAGCGCCATCTGGGAGAACCAGCCGGTCAGCGACCTGCTCGCGACCCACCTCGCGGGGCAGCCGCAGCCTCCGTATGTCTACGCCGCCGCCGACTCCGACGACGCGGTGGACGTGGACAAGCCGAAGATCCGGATCTACATCGTCGCCCTCGATCCCCTGGGCAACCCGCTCACCGGCGCCTTCGCCACCGCCGACGGGAGCCCGGCGCATTTCGGCGTGGGAGCCGATGGCACGGGGATGATGCTGCTCGATCGCGGCCTCGCCCAGAACGCCGGCCATGGCTTCTTCCGCTTGCAGGTGCGCTTCCACGATCCCACCGGCGCCCAGATCGGCGAGCCGCAGCCGCTCACCATCCAGGGCCCGGCGGTGCTGTAGCGCCGCCGCAGCATCCGGCATCGCCGGCGCAAGCGCTCGGGCGCCAGCGCGGCGAGCCGCTGCCGGCGGCGCCGGCACACCCGCCCGCCGGCCTCACCAGCCGGGAAGCCGGCGCTGCCTTCGCGTGCGGCTCGATGGCGGTTTGGCCGGCGGGAAGGGGCACCACTCCTTCCTTCATGGGCCGATGGGCAACAGGCCTTGCGGAGCATCGTGGTTCTCCGCCGCCGGCTCCCAGCCGCTGCCCGCGAGGTGCGCCCGGGCCTGGCCGGCGCGGTCGAGCGAGATCGCGGCATAGAGGTCGTCGTCCTGGCGCACCGCCAGCTGCTCGTCCACCGGCAGCAGCTCGCCGCCGCGGCGTACGGCCAGGGGGAGGAGGGCCAGCTCCAGGCCGGCGTGGCCGAGGAGGACCGCGGGCTCGGGGCCCCTCCGCCGCCAGCGCTCGACGATGGCGGTGCCGTGGCCGAGCCGGAAGGACCAGAACTGGAGGTCGCGGGCCTCGCCGAAGAGGATGTGGACGCCGGCGGCGATGACCAGGTGGTCGGCCACTCCCAGGTGATCGCGGCGCAGCGCCGCCCAGGCGCGCGGGACCTTCCAGGTGCGGCGGGCGGTCTGGGCGAAGAGGTAGTTGACCTCCTCGTTGGAGGTGAGGGCGAGGCAGCCTAGGCGGCTGTCGAGCTCGGCGCCGGCCAGCAGGCGCTCCTCGAGGGCGCTGCCGTGCAGGACGCGGAAGCCGTCCTTCGCCAGCGCCCGGCAGGCGTCGGCGTTCGAGTCCACGAAGACGACCTCCTGGCCGGCGGCGCGGAAGGCCGCGCCCAGAACGCGGCCGAGGCCGTTGGCGCCCAGGATGACGTAGCCGCCCAGCTCGCGGCGGACGTGCAGCAGGCGGGCGGCCAGACCGCCCGAGAGGCCCTGCACCACGACGGTCACCGCGATGAGCAGGAAGACCAGCGCCCGCAGCTCGACGCCGCCGCGGAAGCCGGCGGCGCCCAGCACCTCGGCGAAGTGCGACGAGACCGCCGCCGCCACGATGCCGCGCGGCGCGAGCCACGCCATGAAGGCCTTTTCGCGCGGCAGCAGGTCGGTGCCGAAGGTGCCCACCAGGATGTTGGCGGGACGCACCACGAGCATCATCGCGGCGACGGTCAGCAGGCCCGGCAGGCCCAGGCGGCGCACCTCGGCGAGCCGCACGTCGGCGGCGAGGAGGACGAAGAGCATGCCGATGAAGAGCACGGTCAGCTGCTCCTTGAACTCCTTGAGCCGCGCGAGGGAGGGCGCGTGCCAGTTGCCGACCACCAGGCCGGCCACGATCACGCAGACGATGCCGCTCTCGGTGCGCAGGGCGTTGCTGGCCTGGTAGAGCGCCAGCACCCACGACAGGGTGAAGACGTTCTCCAGCCCTTCCGGCACCAGCCAGGCCGAGCGCAGCAGGACGGCGAGGAGCAGGCCGCCCAGCAGGCCGCAGAGGGCGCCCGCGCC
>JASLEW010000834.1 GCA_030150965.1 Thermoanaerobaculia bacterium
TGGTAGTCGCGCCGCAATCCGGCTTCCTGGCCAGGCGCGCCGACGCAAGCGTAGCAGGGACTACGGTGAGGAGGCGCAACGCCGCCAGGGAGCCGGAGGGCAAGCGAATACCATACGAACTGGCCGTGCGGGACACTAGCGGCCTGCAGTGCCACCCGGCCTCCGCCTTCGCCCATGCCGCTGTCGAGGCTCACCTGCCGGCGCCGCAGGCGGTACGTCTCGCGGCGGTGCTCGCCGACCTCTGGCACGACCGCAGGTTCAAGGACATGCGTACGACTGACCGATTGGGCGGCAGAAATCATCGGCCCCCGCAGGCCGGCGGCGGCCCAGTGCCCGTGCCTGTGCTACGGGGGCGAGGCGCACAAGCATTGCGGCGCGTTGGAGTTCGGGCAGAAGCTGCCCGCCTGACAAAGGTGGTGCAAGTCGATGCAGAACGAGTTGACGCTCTTGCCCACACAGACGGACTGGCTGCACTGACCGCAGGTCGACGAGGGAGAGGAGTCCCCGGTCAGACTCACGGACAGCAGCAGGGGCAAGGGGGCAACAGGGGCGGAGGCGGTCCGTGGGCAGGTGCCGGGCGCCGCCAGGCTGAGCGTCCCGGATCCCTCGGCCGCCATGGCGAGACTCGAGGTCCCGACGACGGCAAGGGCGACAACGACGATCTTCCACGTCTTCATTGATTGGCCCCTCCTTTCTCTAAAAGCATAGGTGCGCAAGACCGGCAAATGGGGTCCGGCCCGGCTGCTAACCCTGCCGGCCCGCCGTGCCGATCTACGCGCGGGCCATGAGCTGATGGGGCCTGGAGAGCGGCGAGCCCCTCGGGGGTGCTCCCCGAAAGATGGCATGATTCCGTCCGTGTGCCTGCCATGGACGACGTCGAAATTCTCATGACACGGGCGCGGATGCCCCCGGTGCTCGTCACCGGAGCGACCGGGCGGGTTGGGCGCCTGGTGGTCGACCTGCTGATGGAGGCCGGCGTGCCGGTTCGCGCCCTCACGCATCGTTCCGCGGCGGCGGCAGCGGCGGCGCTGCCGGCGAACGTCGAGGTCGTCGCCGGCGACCTCACCGTGCCCGAATCGCTCGACGCGGGACTGCGCGGCGTCGGCGCCGTCTTCCTCGTCTGGACCGTCCCGCCGGCGACGGCTCCGGCGGTCGTCGAGCGTCTCGCAACCCGAGCGCGGCGTGTCGTCTTTCTCTCCTCACCGCACCAGACCCCGCACCCCTTCTTCCAGCAACCGAACCCAATGGCGGTGCTTCACGCCGGTATCGAGCGGCTCATCGCGGCCAGCGGGCTCGAGTCGACGATCATCCGGCCGGGGATGTTCGCGTCGAACGTATCGTTCTGGTGGGCGACCGCGATCCGCGCCGGCGGTGCCGTGCGGTGGCCTTACGGCGCCGCCGAGACGGCGCCCGTCGACGAGCGCGACGTGGCGGCCGTCGCGGCGCGGACCCTGGTCCAGGACGGACATGCCGGTGGCGATTACGTCCTCACCGGCCCCGAGTCACTGAGCCAGGAAGAGCAGGTGAGCATCATCGGCGACGTCCTGGGCCGTAGGATCACGTTCGAGGAGCTGTCGCCGGACGAGTTCCGACGCGAGACGGCGGGAAGCTGGCCGCGCCCGGTCGTGGACATGCTGCTCGCCGCGTGGGGCGCGACGATGGGAAGGCCGGCGTTCGTTACCACCACGGTGTTCGACATCCTCGGATCGGCGCCGCGGTCCTTCCGCCGGTGGGTCGCCGATCACGCCACCGCGTTCATGGAAGGTCCAACCCCAGCGGGTTGATTTTCGTCTCGCTCGCCTCTCGCCTGGTGCCGGCGCCGCGGGAAAAGGCGGGCCCGGGCGGCCCAGGCCCGGGCGCAGACCGCCACCGGCCTCCGACCTGGGCCCCGCCGCCCCGTTCGATCACCGCCTGCCGCGCGACCGCCGGGCAGCTCAGTCGTAAAAGCCGGTCACGTCCACCAGGACGTTGACGCTGCCCGCCGCGCTGCCGGAGAGATGGGCGCCGAGCGACAGGCTCCCCACCGGGTTGCCGGTGAGCGGTACCGTGCCCTGGGCCGCCGTGCGCGTTTGGCCGGCGGTGAGGGCGAGCGCCAGGGCGGGCACCGTGACGTTGGCCGGCGCCACGTCGAGGGCGCCGCCGGACGATGGTTTCAGGGCGGTGACCTTCACCGCGGCTCCCAGGGCGTCGGCCGGGACGCCGCACTGGCCGGCCACCGCCAGGGTGCGGGCGGTGCCGTCGCCGGCGAGCGGCGCACCGCCGCGCGTATCCAGCAGCCGGCAGGACGCGGCGAGCGGATGAAAGGTCAGCGACGGTGCCGCGGGACCGTAGGCCCACAGGGTGGCATTCTGATCGGCGACGTAGATCCTGCCGCCGGTCACGATCGGGCTCTGATCGTGAATGGCGCCCAGGCCGGTGCCGGAGAACAGCACGGTGCCGAAGACCGGATCGAGCGCCTTCAGGGTGCCGCTCCCCGCGTAATAGAGGATGCCGTTGGCCACCACCGGCGAGGTGCCGCCGCCGCCCGCCGTCCACTGGGTGAAGATGGTCGGGTTGCCCGCCGCGTCGATGAACAGCTGCATCGCCGAGATGCCGTTGTCGTTGGCGAGGAACAGCCAGACGCCGCCGTCCAGCGGATTGACCCACACCGCCGGCTGGGTGTCCAGCGGGCCGCCCTGCGCCACCAGCACCGGCTCGATCTCTCCCGCCGTGTGGCCGGGGCCGCCCTGGCGGCTCATGTCGTCGAGATCGATCAGGTGCAGCTCGCCCTCGGCGCCGCCCTGCACCGCGAGATGAGGATAGATGCTGGCAGGGGCGGTGGGCAGGATGGCCGGCGCGCTGCTCCCCAGGTCGGTGCCGTTGTTCTCCAGATCCTGGTAGTCGTTCGGCGTGTAGGAATCGACCGGCAGGCCGCCGGCGGCGCCGCTGCCGTCGGGGTGCAGCGCCACGACGGTGTCCCCCCAATCGCGGCCGCCCAGGTTGACGTCGAAGGGGCCGGCGCCGGTGGTGAAGAGGATGCGGTCGTGCACGGCGTCGTAGGCGACCCCGGCGCGCGCCCAGATGCCGGACTGCGTGTGGGCGCAATCCGGGGCGCCGCCGGTGACGAAGTGGACGGCGCGGCGGCTGCAGTCGGCATTCCACATCCGCTGTGCGCCGGTGGCGAGGTCCACCGCCGTGACGTGCCCCTGGGCGTCGCCGGCGGCACCGGGATACCCGCTGCTGGCGATGTACAGGTAGGAGCTGCCGCCGGCGGCCGTGGCGACGGCGAGGTCGGCGGAGCCCTCCTCCAGGGAGGGCTTGAGCGTGGCCGCCTCGGGCCAACCGCCGCCGCTCGTCTCGGCGCCCGTGCCCACCGCCAGCTTGTGCGCCTTGCCGTCGAGGCCGTAGGCATAGAGGAACTGCCGGTTGGGATCGATCGCCGGCGCGGAGGTGGTGTAGCCGGGCCCCGCCGGCAGGCGGGTCACCCACACGCTCGCTCCCGTCGCGGCGTCGAGGGCGACCACGATGCCCCGCCGGGTCTCCAGGAAGAGCAGGTCGCGCGGGCCGGACGCGGTGGCGACGCCTGAGAGGAAGACCGGCGCCGAGTCCACCGCCCCGGGCAGCGCAACGTGAAAGAGCGGGTGAAGCGTCGCCACGTTGCGCCGGTGGATCGTCCATTCGGCGCTCGTGGAACCCGAGTGCGTGACGTCGTTGCCGAACTGCGGCCAGTCCGCGGCCGGCACCTGCGCCCGCGCCGGCGCGGGAGCCGCGGCGGCCATGGCGGCCATGGCGGCCAGGACGGCCCCGGCAAAGGCGAGCGGGCCGGCGAGGCGGCCGGCCGGCGCACGGCGGCATGCCCTCCGGCAGGGCGGGTTCGAGATCTTGCATCGCCAGGCTCTCACGGCAGTGCACCTCCATCGCCAGACATCGGCGCCGAAAGGCGCAGCAACCCGGGTGCCAACCGCGGTGCGCCCGGAGGGAGGTGCGGGCGGGCGGACCGCCCGGGGGCGGCGCCGCGGCGCGCACCGGGCGTCGGCACGATGTTTGAACGCGATGTTCGAAGAGGTATGAGAGGCGTGGCGCGCCGGGTGGTGCGCCGGAAGATGCGCCGGCGGCGTCGGCCGCTCGTTGCGATCCCTCAGCGCGTGGCAGAGGCGCCGGCACGCACCGGCGCCGGAGGAGCGGAATGCGAGACCTCATCGTTCAGGCAGGGCGCGGTGTTTCGGCCGCACGGCGCGGCGGCCCACGCGCGGCGGCGGCCGTGGGAGCGGTGGCGCTGGCGCTCTGCGGCACCGCCGCTGCGCCCGTGGCCGCCGCGGCGGTGCCGCAGAGCG
>JASLEW010000835.1 GCA_030150965.1 Thermoanaerobaculia bacterium
TGGTAGTCGCGCCGCAATCCGGCTTCCTGGCCAGGCGCGCCGACGCAAGCGTAGCAGGGACTACGGTGAGGAGGCGCAACGCCGCCAGGGAGCCGGAGGGCAAGCGAATACCATACGAACTGGCCGTGCGGGACACTAGACCGCTTGAAACTTGGCTAGGCCGGGGAAGGAGCAGTTGGCGGCCGGTAGCCCCTGAGCGGATTGTCGAAGCCGCGGGCGCCTTCGGCGGTGAGCAGGGCCTCGGTCTCGAAGATGCGCTGGCGGGAGACGCTGCTGCCGCCGGGCCCCGGGACCGTCTCGATCAGGCTCTGCCGGCGCAGCTTGAAGTGGGCCTGGCTGGAGAAGTGGACGACGAAGCTCTTGCGGGTGCGCGCGGGATCTCCCACCATCGAGCCGCCGTGGAGCAGCGAGGAGTGCCAGAGGAGGACCGTGCCGCGCGGGCAGAGCAGCGTCTCGGTGGCGAGGCCGTGCGCCGCGACCTGGGCGCGGTCGAACTCCGCCATGGCGCTCGCCTCGGCGTCGCCGTAGCGGCTCTGGTCGAAGCGGTGCTCGCCGGGGGTGAACTGGTAGTAGGGCAGGCGGTGCGAGCCGGGGACGTAGACCAGCGGCCCGCTGTCCGCGTGGATGTCCTCGAGGGCGAACCAGGCGGCCACCAGGTGGCTCGGGGGCCGGGTCTGCACGAAGACCGGGTCGCGATGGAGGGCCTGCTGGCTGCCGAACTCGAAGTACAGCGCCTGGGTGGCGACCGCCGGCTGGCCGAGGATGCGCTCGACGTAGGCGAAGATCGGGCGCCACAGGTAAAGGGACCGCGCCGCCGCCGAGTGGGAGTAGAGGTCGGCGATGCGGTACGAGGGGCGCCGGTCGCGCGCCGCGTCGGCCTGGGCGAACGAGCGCAGCGGCCCGGCCGGGCTGTAGGCGAGGTCGGCCGGCCGCTCGCGCCAGACCCGCTCGACGTCCGCCTCCAGCTCCTCGAACAACCGCGCCGGCAGCCCGGCGTCGAAGGTCAGGTGTCCGCCCTCGACGAACCGCCGCAGCTTCTCCGCCTGCTCGGCGCCGATCTCTCCCTTCCTCTGCCAACTCTCGATGCGGCGCGGCGCGTCCGGCTGGTCCACCCACAGGTCGCTCGCCAGCCGGCCGGAGGCGTCGAGCGGCGCCGAGGTCGGAGCCGTCGGCGCGGGGGACTTGCGTCGGCGCTGGAAAAGATTGAGCAAGCGGCAGGGCCTCGTCCGGAACGCGGCGATGCTAGCACGCACGGCCTGGAGGCCGCGGGAGCTGCTCGTGGCGCTCCACGAGCCGGGAGCCGCGGGGAGGTTCGCGGGAGCCTTGGTTTAGGCGTCACGCCAGAATAACTTGACGATTTCTTGACCGTCTTGACGGCGCCATTCCTCCACAAAGCGCGTTGAGAGGTCGTCATCCTATTGTGGCGGGGCTCCTTAGTGCTGCCTTCCGTAAATGCGTGACGTGCCGAGGCCGGCGAGCCGCCGTCCGGAGGAGCGGTGAGGGCAGCCGCAGGGGGGAGCCGTGGGAAGCCCCCAAGGGTCCGGTGGGACCGCGGGGCCGGCCGGCGGCGGCTGCTGGAGCACCCGCCGCCGCGCGTGCGCGGCCTCAGGGCGGCATGCCGGGGACCTCCTCCAGGTGCGGCAGCGGCGCGTCGAGCACGTCGGAGAAGAGGGTCAGGACGCGCAGCGTCAGGCCCCAGATGAAATGGCCGCGCCAGGCGATCGCGGGGTAGAGCAGGCGGTTGCCGTTGCGCTCCCAGGCGACGTGGCTGGCCTGGCCCGGATCCCAGAGGTGGGCGAGCGGCACCCAGAAAGCCTCCGCCACCTCCTCGCTGTCGACGAACGGCGCCGGCTCCGCGCCCACGTAGTAGACGAAGGGGTGCAGCACCATCTGCCCAGGGCGCCAATGGCCGCCGCCCAGCCGCACCAGCACCTGCGACAGCGCCCCCAGGTAGTGGGGCTCCTCCAGCACCAGCCCCACCTCCTCCAGGGTCTCGCGCTCCGCCACCGCCCGCGCGGTCGGATCGGCCGGATCGGCCCGCCCCCCCGGCAGCGCCAGGTGCCCCGACCACGGATCGTCCGCCCGCTCGGCGCGCCGGATCACGCACAGCGCCAGGCGCTCGGACGCGCCGGCCAGCACCAGCGCCACGGCGGCCTCCACCTGGCGCGGCTCGGCCTCCAGGGTGCGCGGCTGATGCGCGGCCAGCGCCTGGCGGATCTGGCCGAGATGGAACGCGGGAGGCATCGCGACGCACGCTAGCACGGCGCGCGCCCGCCGACCTGGACCGCCGCCTCCCGCCCGCCGGCTCCCCCTCCTTCCGCCCACCGGCGCCTCCGCTGCCGCCCGTCCGCCGGCGCCTCCGCTGCCGCCCGCCCGCCGGCTCTCCCTCCGCCTCCTCCTCCCGCCCGCCGGCTCTCCCTCCGCCTCCTCCTCCCGCCCGCCGGCTCCTCCTCCTCCCGCCCGCCGGCCCCCCGCCTCGGCGAGCCCGCTGAAAAACCGCCGCACCCGGTAGTTGACGCGCCGAGCGTGGACTGCTAGGATCTTCCGGTTTCGCCGCCGAGGGTCTCGCCAGGGGCCGGGGCGGAGGGATCTTCCGCCAAAGCCGGAAGATCAGATCCTGAACGCCGTTCGCGCCGTTCGCAACGGTGTGCGGGTACGAGCCCTTCCTGCCAGCTCGTCCCTCCTGAACGGAGGACGACAAGGAACGGGCCTGGGGGCGTGTCTCCCGGATCGATCCGTTCTGCGGTCCGCCGGTCGGATTCTCGGCCGCGATCCGCAGTCGAGATCCGCGAACGCGATCGGCAGTCGAGATCCGCGACCGCGATCCGGTGGCAGGGCTGCCTTCGGACTTCCCGCCGCCGAACTACCGGGCCAGAGGCCGCGCCTCTCCCGTTGCACGGGAGTCGCGAAAGGCGTCGGTGCTCTCCGGGCGGTTGGGAGTGGGGGGCGGCGGCGCGTTCCGGCCGCGGCGACAGACGAGTGAGACGATGAGACGAACGAGACGAGTGGCAGGCCGCCGGCCAGGGTCCGGCGGCAACAAGGGCTGAGGAGATCCGGAAGCATGCCTACGATTCATCAGCTGGTGCGCAAGGGGCGCGCGCGCGCCGTGGCCAAGACCAAGAGCCCGGCGCTGCAGTCGTCGCCGCAGAAGCGCGGCGTCTGCGTGCGCGTCTACACCCAGACGCCGAAGAAGCCGAACTCGGCCCTGCGCAAGGTGGCCCGCGTGCGGCTCACCAACGGCATCGAGGTGACCACCTACATCCCCGGCGTCGGCCACAACCTGCAGGAGCACTCGATCGTGCTCATCCGCGGCGGCCGGGTGAAGGACCTGCCCGGCGTGCGCTACCACGTCATCCGCGGCACGCTCGACGCGGTGGGCGTGCAGAACCGCCGCCAGGGGCGCTCGAAGTACGGGGCCAAGCGCCCCAAGGGCTAGGGCGCGCCGCTGGGACGCGCCGTTCATCGAAGAGAGGGTGGGGGCGTCCCCTTCCCCCCGGAGGGTGGGAAGGGGATGCGCGATGAGCTGGAAGGATGAGCTGGCAGAAGCTGGAAGAATGAGCTGGAAGCAGGCGCTGACAGGCGAAGCCGGACGCGCCGCAACGGAGAGATGAGACGATGCCAAGGCGCAGAGAGATCCCCAAGCGCGAGGTGCTGCCGGACCCGCTGTACAACTCGCAGCTGGTGACCAAGTTCGTCAACGTGGTCATGCGCGACGGCAAGAAGTCGGTCGCCGAGCGCATCCTGTACGACGCCCTGGAGGCCATCCGGCAGCGCACCAACGACGACCCGATGAAGGTGTTCAAGAAGGCGATCGAGAACGTCAAGCCGGCGGTCGAGGTGAAGTCCCGCCGCGTCGGCGGCTCCACCTACCAGGTCCCGGTCGAGGTGCGGCCGAGCCGCAAGCTCGCGCTATCGATGCGCTGGATCATCACCACCGCGCAGGGGCGCGGCGAGAAGACCATGCGCGCGCGCCTGGCCGGCGAGCTGATGGACGCCTCCGAGAGCCGCGGCGGCGCGATCAAGAAGAAGGAAGACACGCACCGGATGGCGGAGGCCAACAAGGCGTTCGCTCACTATCGCTGGTAGCCGCCGGCAGCCGCCGGCAGCGCTGGCCGCCGCCCCGCATCGGAGAGCAGGATCGGCAAGGGTTCCCCCGGCAGGGGCCGGGGTGCAAAGGAAAGATTGGAAGCGCCATGGCAAGGCAAGTTTCGCTGAAAGACACCCGCAACATCGGCATCATGGCCCATATCGATGCCGGTAAGACGACGACCACCGAGCGCATCCTTTTCTATACCGGGGTGAACTACAAGATCGGCGAGGTGCACGAGGGCACCGCCACCATGGACTGGATGGTGCAGGAGCAGGAGCGCGGCATCACCATCACCTCCGCCGCCACCACCTGCTTCTGGAACAAGCACCGCGTCAACATCATCGACACGCCGGGCCACGTCGACTTCACCGC
>JASLEW010000838.1 GCA_030150965.1 Thermoanaerobaculia bacterium
TGGTAGTCGCGCCGCAATCCGGCTTCCTGGCCAGGCGCGCCGACGCAAGCGTAGCAGGGACTACGGTGAGGAGGCGCAACGCCGCCAGGGAGCCGGAGGGCAAGCGAATACCATACGAACTGGCCGTGCGGGACACTAGACATGCACCCGCGTGCGGCTGGGGGCACGGCTGCCGGTGAGCTTCTTCAACGAGCCTTCGAGCACCCGGCTCACGTAGTCGCCGTAGACGATGCCGCGGTCGGTCAGGCGGATCTCCCGGTCGTCCACGGCGAGGAAGCCGTCGCCGCCCAGGCGCGCCAGGTCGTCGGCGCAGACCTGCAGCAGGTCGAGCCCGTGCCGCTCGCGGAAGCGGCGGTGGTCGAGCGCCACCAGCTTGATGCCCATCACCGCCTCGCGCACGATGAGATCGAAGCTGGTGCAGTTGTAGGCGCGGACCACCGGCAGCTCCTGGCGCGCGATCGCCGCGGTGTAGGCCGGGATGTCGTTGGTGTTCTGATACTGCCAGCTGCCGAGCGAGCCGTAGGCCGAGACGCCGCAGGCGTAGCTGTCGCCGCCCAGCCAGCGGTTGCGGGTGTTGAGCTGATCGTGCCCGCCGCCCTTGGTGAAGGTGAAGGTGTTGACGGCGTGGTAATCGTGCCGCTTGAGCTCGCCGATGGCATACTCGATGAACTCCAGCTCCTGCTCCTCGCCGGGCAGCGCCACCTCGCCGTGCTTCTCCGCCGAGTAGTACGGAGTGTTGGCGTAGAGCTCCAGCTTGTAGATGGTGATGTTGTGCACGTCGGCCTCGAGCGCCCGGCGCACCGAGTAGGCCCAGGTCTCCATCGTCTCGCCGGCCAGCCCGCTGATCAGATCGACGTTGACCTCGGCGCCGGTGGCCTTGGCCAGCGCGATGGCGCGGAAGGTCTGCTCCTCGGTGTCGCGGCGGCCGGTCTGGAAGACGATCTCCTCCTTGAACGACTGGATGCCCAGGCTGATGCGGTTGACCTTGTGACGGGCGAGCAGCGCCGCCTTGCGCTCGGTCAGGGTCACCGGCTCGCCCTCGAAGGTGATCTGCGGGTCGGCGAGGGTGAAGTTCTCGTTGAGCGCCGCGAACAGCCGGTCGATGCTCTCCTCCGACATCAGGCTCGGCGTGCCGCCGCCGAAGTAGACCGTCGCCACCGGCCGCTTCTCCAACCCGAAGTGGCGCGCACCGAGCGCCATCTCGGCGCACACCGAGCGCACGTAGGTGTCGATGTCCGCCAGCCGGTTCTCCTTGAGGGTGGTGGTCTTGAAGTAGCAGTAGGCGCAGCGCTGGATGCAGTACGGCATGTGGACGTAGATGTTCAGCGCCTGCGGCTGCAGCCCCGCCGCCACCGCCTCCTTGTGCCAGAAGCGGAACTGCGGATAGTTGATGATGACACCCTTGCGCGACAGCTCCGGCGATGCGGGCGCCGCCGCCGCCGGCGCCTCCTCAGCGGGCGCCGCAGGCTGGTCCTTGATGATCTCGAGCATGATCGTTTCCTTTCATCTGCCGGCCGGCGGCAGCAGCTGCTGATCGGTGCGGTTCATTGCTGAAACTCCAGTCCCGCGGAGTCGGCGAACCTGGCCTGCACTCCCCAGCCGCCGCGGTGGTCCTCCGAAACTGCCAGCACGAGCTCGTTCTCGCCGCGGACCAGCGGCAGGTAGAGCGCGTCGTAGTAGCCGATGCTGCCCAAAAACCGGTAGTCGCGCGACCCCTGCCCGTCGTCGCCGCGGTAGAGCAGGCGGCGGTTGAGGTAGAGGCGCACGCGGTCGCTGAAGCCGAAGTCGAGGCGCCGCACGCCGTCCTGCTCGGCGACCACCACGGTGCGCGCCAGGACGGTGTTCCTGCCCAGCACGATGCCCTGCACCCGGGCGAGGTTGGCGAGCCCCGCCGGCTCGGCGTCGAGGCGGCTCCAGGTGCGCGCGGCGAGGTCGCCCTCGCCGAGCTCCAGCTTCTCCTCCAGCCGGTCCTCGCGGAAGGCGTCGGAGACCCACCAGCGGCGGATGGTGCCGGGGGCACCGCCGGAGACCGCCGCCCCGAAGCCGGCAGGAGCGCTCCCCTGCCGGCCGGGAAGCGCCTCCGCCACGTCCGCCGGGTTGGTCAGGGGGCGGAAGGAGAAATTCGCGAAGTGCGCGGGGGCGAAGTCGAGCGCGCTGACCCCGATGCCGCCGGCCGCCGCCGGGCGCTTCAGCTCCTCGACGACCAGCAGCGGCGCGGCGCCGTCGCCCAGGTAGATCGCGGCCCGCGGTCCGGCGAAGACCACCGCCAGGCGCACCCAGGCGTCGCGCGGATGGACCGCCGGCACCGCGTAGCGCTCGCCGTGATAGAGCTGCCAGCCCCAGACCCCGTTCCACACCGGCGTGTACTGGGTGGCGTCCGGGTTTCCCGACTGGTGGGGCCGCAGATAGAACTCCTCGTAGTTCCCCTCGTCCTCGACGCGCCAGATCGCCCCCATGAAGCCGCGCTCGCCGCCGAACGCCACGTCCACCGCGAGCACGCCGTCGGTGAAGCGCTGGCCGGCCACGGTGGCGATGCCGCCCTTGAGGTACAGGCTGCGGCGCCCCAGGTGGTCCTCCACCCGGCAATGGGCGGCGTGACGCACCCAGCCGTCGCCGTCGAAGGGCACCGCCGTCATCTCCGGCCGCAGATCGGGCCGCGTGCCGGTCGTCGTCTCCTGCGTCATGCCGGACCTCGTCTCCCGCCGGGTGCCGGGATCGTCATCGGCTCCGCCGCCGCCGGCCATCCGCGCCGCGCGCTCATCCGGCCGACCCCTGTTCTCTTTCCGCGAGCCTGCGCATCAGCTTCTGGAGCTCGCGCTCCGAGAGGCCGGAGTCCGCGAACTCGATGGCGGCGGAGCTGTCTTCTGCTGAGGAGGTGAGCGGCGCCGCCTCCGCCGTGACAGCCTCCGGCCCGGCGGCGTCCTGAGCGATCGGCTCGGCGACCGCGGCCAGCTCGGCGATGGTGGGATGACGGAAGATCTGGCGCGGCGTCAGCCTGAGCCCCGCCTGCGCGGCGCGCGACAGCACCTGGATGCCGAGGATCGAATCGCCGCCCAGGGCGAAGAAGTTGTCGTGGATGCCGAGGTCCTGGCGCCCCAGGAGCTGGGACCAGATCGCCGTCAGGGCCTTCTCGGCGGCGGTCTCCGGCGGCGCCGTGCGCGCGGCGGTGGCCGCCTCCTCCTCGCGCGGCTCGGGCAGCGCCCGGCGGTCCACCTTGCCGCTCGGCGAGAGCGGCAGGCTGGGCAGGAACACCCACGAGGAGGGGATCATCGTCCGCGGCAGCTTCCCCAGGAGGTGCGCCCGCAGGCCGAGGGCGCCGGGGGAGCTCTCCCCCGGAGCCGCCGCGGCGGCCAGGGCCGCCGACGGGTCGGATGGCACCACGTAGGCCACCAACCGGACCGTCCCGGCGACCTGGCGCGCCACCACCACCGCCTCGCGCACCGACCCGTGGCCGGCCAGGGCGTGCTCGATCTCGCCCAGCTCGATGCGCGCCCCCCAGAGCTTGATCTGGTGGTCGATCCGCCCCAGGAACTCCAGCTCGCCGCTGCCGCGGTGGCGCACCAGGTCGCCGGTGCGGTAGAGCCGGCCGCCCGGCTCGGCGGCGAACGGATCCGGGATGAAGCGCTCGGCCGACAGCTCCGGGCGGCCGAGGTAGCCGCGGGCGACCTGCACGCCGCCGATGTGCAGCTCGCCGGCGGCGCCGATCGGGACCGGTTGCTGGCGGCGGTCCAGCACGTGCAGCCGGACGTTGGCGATCGGCCTGCCGATCGGCACCGGGCGGGCGTCGGCCGCGGGGATGCAGGGCCACCAGGAGACCTCCACCGCCGCCTCCGCCGGGCCGTAGAGGTTGTGCAGCTCGACGCCGAGGTGCCCCAGGACGGCGTGGAAGCGGGCGGCGAGCTCGCGCCCGAGCGCCTCGCCGCTCAGCAGCACGCGGCGCAGGCCGGCGCAGGCCGCGAGCCCCGGCTGATCCAGGAAGACCTGCAGCATGGAGGGGACGAAGTGGACGACGGTCACGCGCGAGCGCGCGATCTCGTCGCGCAGGTAGGGCGGGTCCAGGTGCCCCCCCGGCCGCGCCACCACCAGGCAGGCGCCGCTCAAGAGCGGCCAGAAGAACTCCCAGACCGCGACGTCGAAGCTCGCCGGGGTCTTCTGCAGCACCCGGTCCGCCACCGTCAGCGGCAGGACCTCCTGCACCCACAGCAGGCGGTTGACGATGCCGCGATGGCTGTTCATCGCCCCCTTGGGGCGGCCGGTCGAGCCCGAGGTGTAGACCACGTAGGCGAGGTCGTCGGGGCACGGCGGCGACCAGGAGGCGCAGGACGAGCCGGAGGCGCCGGAGGCCCCGGCGGCGGCCGGGTTGCCCGGATCGGGGCCGCGCCGCCAGGCGGCGTCCGCCTGGTCGACCAGCACGGCACGGGCGGCGGTGGCGGCCAGCAGCGGCGCGGTCCGCTCCTCGCCGAGCGCCACCTCCACGCTGGCATCGGCGAGCATGTAGGCGATCCGCTCCGCGGGGTAGGAGGGATCGATCGGCACGAAGGCGCCGCCGGCCTTGAGCGTCGCCACCAGGGCCACGATCAGGTCGGCCGACCGCTCCAGGCACAGCCCCACCCGCACGTCCGGCCCGACGCCCAGCCGCATCAGGTGATGGGCCAGGCGGTTGGCGCGCGCGTTCAGCTCGCGGTAGGTCAGCGCCTCGCCGGCGAAGACCACCGCCGGCGCCTCGGGGGTGCGCTCCACCCGCGCTTCGATCAGCTGGTGGAGGCACGCGCCGCTGCCGGGGGCGGCGGTGGCGTTCCACTCGCGCACGAGCTGCTGCTGCTCGGCCGGGCCGAGCAGCGGCAGCTCGGAGAGGCGCCGCCGCGGATCGGCGGTCATCGCCGACAGCAGGTTTCCCAGGTGGCCGAGCAGGCGCCGCGCGGTCGCGGCGTCGAGCAGGTCGAGGTTCCACTCGCAGGCGGCGGCCAGATCGCCGTCCAGCTCGGCGGCGAGCAGCGTGAGATCGAGCTGCGCCGCGGGCCGCTCCAGGGCGAGCGATTCGAGCGTCAGGCCGCCGGTGTGGACGCGGGCCCCGCCCTCGCCCAGCGCGAAGGCCGCCAGGTTGGCCAGCTCCGGCACCGGCGAGCGCTCCAGCACCAGCATCGCCTGGAACACCGCCGGACGGCTCGGATCGCGCGCCGCGCCCAGCCCCTCGGCCAGGAGCGGGAACGGCAGCTCCTGCCGCGCCAGGGCGTCGAGCGTGGCGCGCCGCGCCCGCGCCACCAGCGCCGGCACGTGGGGGTCGCCGGCCAGCGCGGCGCGGATCGGCACCGGGTTGACCAGGTAGCCGACGAGCCCGGAGAGCCCGTGCGCGCCGCGCCCGGCGGTCGGGGTGCCGACCAGGAAGTCCTCCTGCCCGCCGTGGCGGGCGAGCAGGGCCTCGAAGGCGGCCAGGAGCACCATGAAGAGCGTCGCCTCCGACTGCCGCGCCAGGGCGGCGGCGGCCAGGGCCAGATCGCGCCCCAGGCGCCGGCCGAGGAGCGCGCCGCGGAAGGTCTGGACCTCGGGCCGCGGCCGGTCCAGGGGCAGGTCGAGCGCCGGCGCGCCGGCCAGCTGCTGCCGCGCCCGCTCCAGCATCGCGTCGTACCCTCCGGCCGCGCGCTCCCGCCGCTCCCGCGCCACCACCTCGGCCGGGTGCACGGCGAGCGGGGGGAGGGCGGCGCCGTCGCCGCGGGCGAGCAGCTCCCCCAGCTCGCGCAGCAGCACGGTGAGCGACCAGAAGTCCGCCGCGATGTGGTGCACCGCGAGGACCAGCACGCTCTCGCCCGGGTGTCGCGGTCCGCGGTCGAGGAGCACCGCCCGCAGCACCGGCCCGCGCTCCAGATCGAACGGCCGCCAGGCCGCCTCCCGCACGCGCCGCCCGAGCTCCTCGCCGCTCAGGCCCGCGGCGTCCTCCCGCGCCCACGCCGCCGCGGCCTGGGCCGCCGCCGACTGCACGCGCTGGAGCGGTCCCCGGGGACCGCCGGCATAGGTCGTGCGCAGCGCCGGATGGCGCTCGACGAGGGCGAGGAGGGCGCGGCCGAGCGCCGCCTGGTCGACCTCCTCCCCCAGCCGCGCGGCGCCGGCGATGGTGTAGGCCGCGCTGGCCGGCGCCAGGCCGTGGAGGACCCAGAGCGCCTGCTGGCCGAGGGAGAGCGGATACTCGCCGGGAGGCTCAGGAGCGGCGCTTGAAGAAGCTGGGGCCTCGCGGCCGGCGGCGGCCTGCGCCGCCACCTCGCGCGCGGCCTCGGCGATGGAGCATCCGGCGAGCAGGTCCGCCAGCGCCGGCGCGGCCCCGAACTCCTCCTCCACGGCATGGCACAGCTCGACCGCCGCCAGCGAATCGAGACCGAACGACGACATCGGCCGCCGGCGGTCGATGCGTGCCGGTTCGAGCCCGACCAGCCGTGCCAGCGCCGCCTGCAGGAAGGCTTCGATGCCGTCGATCGTCGCGGCCTCGCGGGACAGACGGGGAGGGCTTCCGCGCCAGATTGACGGCCCCACCATAGCTTATACAGTATCGAGAGCCGTGGCGCCCGTGACATGCGCCGCATGCCGCGCGCCAAGTGACAGCTCGATTTTCCGCCCTCCTTTTCATCCTTGCCTTCATGACCGAAAGGCAGCTCCGCCCTCGCCGCGAAGGAACTTAAATGCGCTTCAACGCAGACCGGCCATCGGATCCAGGGTCGCGGCGCGCCGGGCCGGAAGGTAATTCGCCATCAGCGTGATGACGAAAAGCCCGAGGCTGGTGCCGATCAGGATGAGCGGGTCGCCGATGCTGGTCTTGTAGAGCAGGTCGACGAGCAGCGGGCTCAGCAGGAACACCGCCAGCAGCCCGAGGCCGAGGCCCACCGCGGTGAGCAGCGCGCCGCGCAGCACCACCATGCGGAAGATCGCGCCGCGGTTGGCGCCGAGCGACATGCGCACCGCGATCTCCGCCCGCCGCTGCGCCACGCCGTAGGAGATGACGCCGTAGATGCCGATCGCCGCCAGGGTCAGCGCCAGGACCGCGAAGATATTGATCAGGATGAGCTGGAACCGCTCCTTGTCGGTCTGGCGCATCAGCCGCTCTTCCATGGTGGCGACGTCGAAATCCGGCACCTCGGGATCGATCGCCACCATCTGCCGGTGCAGATCCTGCCGCAGCTGCGCCGTCGAGACTCCCGGCTGCGGCCGCACCAGGAAGTTGATGGTCAGCGGCGGGCGGAAGATGAACTGCAAGAGCGACAGGTAGATGTCGGGATCCGGCGCCGTCGCCTGGCCCAGGCCGGTGTAGCGGACCTCGCCGGCGACGCCCACCACGGTGAGCCACGGGTTTGGCGGCTGGTCGATGCGCGGGCCGACCTTCAGCCGCTTGCCGATCGGGTTCTGGCCGGGCCACTGCTTGTCCGCCAGCGACTTGCTGACGATGACGGCGAACGAATCGGTGTCGTGCACGTTGAAGCTGCGGCCGCTCAAGATCGGGATGCCGAGGATCTCGAAATAGTTCGGGGCGACGGCGTGGGCCAGCGCCGGGTAGGTGCCGGCGGCGGACTGGCTGTCGTGATCTTCGATGGTGATGTAGCGCTCCACCAGCTCGTCGCTCGGCACCGTCGGGTCCGACATCGACAGCTGCCGCACTCCCGGCACCGCCGCGATGCGCGGCAGGTACTGCTCCCCCAGCAGCTTGGTGACCACCTTGATGTCGTCGTACTTCGGCCCGCGCAGATCGATGCGATAGGTCAGCAAGCCCTGGGGACGGAAGCCCAGGTCCTCGTCGATCATCTTGCGGAAGCTCTTGGCCATCAGCACCGAAGCGGTCGACAGGGTGAGCGCCAGCGCCACCTGGGCGACCACCAGAACGCTCTGGAAGCGGCGCCAGCCGCGGCCCGGCGGGAGCTTCTCGTTGCGCCCGAGCGTCGCGGTGAGGTCGGTGCGGTAGCTCGCCCAGATCGGCGCCAGCCCGAACGCCACGCCGCAGAGCAGGGCGAGGCCGGCGGTGACCAGGATCACCTCCGGCGTGATGCCGATGCGCACGAAGCTGGGGAACTGCAGGCCGCTGACCGCGATCAGCGTGTGGGTGGCCCACTGCGCCAGGAAGAACCCGGCGACGGCGCCGAGCAGCGAGAGCAGGAAGCTCTCGGTCAGCAGCTGGCGGATCAGGCGCCGGCGGCTGGCGCCGAGCGCGACGCGGATGCTCCAGGCGCGCTGCCGGGCCGCCGCCCGGGTGAGCAGGAGGTTGCCGACGTTGATGCAGGCGATGAGCAGCAGCAGCGCGGCGCCGACGGTCAGGATCAGCAGGCCGCTGCGCATGCCGCCGAGCAGGAACTCCTTGACCGGGGTGATGGCCGCGCCCAGTCCCTGGTTGCTGTCGGGCATCTCCCTGGCGAGGCCGGCGGTGATGGTGCTCAGCTGGTCGCGGGCCTGCTGCAGGCTGACGCCCGGCTTCAGGCGGGCCGCGCCCAGGGCCCAGCGCATGATGCGCTTGGTGATGAAGCCGCGCACCGGCGGCAGCATCGACGGCACCCAGAGGTCCGCCTTGTCCGACAGGCCGTGGAACCCCTCGGGCCCCACGCCGACGACCTGGTAGCGCAGGCCGTTGAACTGCAGCGTGCGGCCGAGGATCGCCGGATCGGCGCCGAAGGAGTTGCGCCAGAGGTCGTAGCCGAGGACGGTGACATACCGCTCCATCGGCTTCTGGTCCTCCTCGGGATCGAAGAAACGGCCCAGCGCCGGCTTGACCCCGAGCAGCGAGAAGTAGCTCTGGTTGACCAGCTCGGCCGTCAGGTGCTGGGACTTCTCGCCCTGCTCCAGGTTGAACGCCAGGTTGCCCCACACCGACATGTCCGAGAACACCGTGGCCCGCTCGCGCCAGTCGGCGATGTCGGAGAGCGAGAGGGACACGTTCTCGGTGGCGCCGTTGTCCTTCATGCTGCCGACGAGGACCATCAGCCGGTCCGGCGCGCGGTAGGGGACCCGCTCCAGGAGCACGGCGTTGACGACGGTGAAGATGGTGATCGTGGCGCCGATGCCCAGGGCCAGGGTGAGGACCGCGGCGAGGGAGAACATCTTGTCTTCCATCAGCTGCCGCAAGGCGTAGCGCAAATCCCGCAAGATGCTTCCCATGGACGTCCGTCCTCCGCGCCGCGGGGGTTCCAGGTCCTGCCTCGGCGGTGCAGCTCGCCGCCGCGCGGCAGCGGCGCGGCCGGCGGCTGCCGGAGCTCCCGAGCAGCCGGCACAATCCCCCTAGGAGTAAGTACCAGGGACGCTGGGAAGCGGGACAAGGCCGGGGCCGGGCGCGTCCCCGGGGCCGGCGCTGGCTCGCTTCAGACCTCCTGCGCCGCGGTCCCCTGGAGGACGCCGGCGAGGGCCTCCCTCGGTTGGGGCGGCAGGGGCGCCTCCGACGCCAGCGGCAGCTCGGCCAGCGGGCGCTCGGGGTCCCTGGCCACCGCGGCGAGGATCCGCAGGTAGCGGTCGAGCATGCCGCCGACCCTGGCCGCGTCGAGCACGTCGCGGTTGTAGCGGAAGCGCCCGGCGAGCCGGTCCGCCTGGGTGAAGAACAGGCTCAGGTCGAGGCGGATCCTGCCGGTGTCGACGTGCAGCCGGGTGATGCGCAGATCGGCGGGAGCCTCCCCTCCGCTCGGCGTCTTGAGCAGCTCGAAGAGGATGCGGAAGGTGGTGAGCCCGCCGCGGTCCCCCTCCTCGCGGAAGCTCATGCCCTGCATCACCGGCTCGTAGAAGATGTCCGGATGGTCCTGTGCGAGGAGGGTCACCTCGCGCACCCGCGTCAGCAGCTCGCGGAACGTCCCCACGCCGGCCAGGCGGGTGCGCAGCGGGAGCGCGGTGGCGAAGTTACCGATCAGTTTTTCAGTCTCCAGCTGATTGCGGTTGGCGAAGCTGCACGGCACCACCAGGTCGTCGCTTCCCGTCTCGCCGTGGAGCAGCGCGACGAACGCCGCGAGCAGGGTCATGAAGAGGGTCACGCCCTGGCGCGCGGAGGACGCCTCGAGCTGCCGCTCCAGCTCCTCGGGGACCAGGAAGCCGAGGACGCCGGCGGCGAAGGTCTGCCGGGCCGAGCGCGCATGGCCAGCCTCGGCCCCGGCCGCCCCGGCGCCGCCGAGATCGAGCGGCACCGCGCCGGCGAGATGCTCGCGCCAGAAGCTGACCTGGCCGGCCAGCGCCTCCGCCGAGGAGAGCGCCCGCTGCCAGCGCGCGAAATCCTGAAACTGCGCGGCGAGCGGGCGCAGGGGCGAGGGCAGGCCCTGGCGGAAGGCGAAATAGAGCGCCGAGACCTCGTCGATCAGGAACGAGACCGACCAGCCGTCGGAGGCGACGTGATGGATGGTGAACAGCAGGAGGTGCTCCTCCGGCGCGCAGCGGAACAGCGTGAGGCGGAACAGCGGCGGGCGCTCGTAGTCGAAGTGCCGCAGCCCGTCGCGGATGCTCCACTGCCGGACCTCCGCCATCCGCCGCGCCGCCTCGACGCTCTCGACGTCGACGACCGGCAGCGCCAGGGGGACGGCCGGGTGGATGACCTGGACCGGCCCCTCCGGCCCCTCGCGGAACGTGGTGCGCAGCACCTCGTGGCGCTCCACCACCGCCGCGAACGCCCGCCCCAGGCAGGCCCGGTCGAGCGGGCCGGCCAGGCGCAGCAGCGTCGGCTTGGTGGAGGCGACCGAGCGGGCCTCCAGGTGCCGCCCCGCCCAGTAGCGCTCCTGGGCGAACGACAGCGGCGGCGGCGCACCGCGGTCCCGGCGGAAGGAGGCGATGGTCGGCCGCTCCGCGGCGCCGGCGCCGCGCCGCAGGCGCTCGATCTCGGCGGCCAGCCCCGCCACCGTCGGCGCCTCGAACAGGGTGCGCAGGGGCAGATCGACCCCGAGCGCCTCGCGCAGCCGCGACATCAGCCGGGCGCCGGTCAGCGAGTGCCCGCCGAGCTCGAAGAAGTTGTCGTCGGGGCCGACCCGGGGCGCCCCGAGCAGCTCGGCCCAGAGCCCGGCGGTGATCTCCTCGACCGTGGTGCGCAGAGCGCGCCGCTCGGCTCCCGGCCACGCCGGCGCCGGCAGGGCCTGCACGTCGAGCTTGCCGTTGGGCGTGAGCGGCAGCGCCGCGAGCGCCACGAAGGCCGCCGGGATCATGACCTCGGGCAGCTCCTGGCGCAGGTGGCGGCGCAGGGACTCGGAGTCGAGCGCCGCGCCGGCGCGCGGCACCACGTAGGCGATCAGCCGCGGATCGCCGGGGCCGGCCGGGTCTCCCGGCTCGCCGGGCTGGACCTGGCGCAGCACCACGACGCTCTCCTGCACCGCCTCGTGGCGGCCGAGGAGCGCCCGGATCTCGGCCGGCTCGATGCGCACGCCGCGGATCTTCACCTGCTCGTCGGCGCGGCCGAGGATCTCCAGGGTGCCGTCGGGCCGGTAGCGGCCGCGGTCGCCGGTGAAGTAGAGCAGATCGGCGGCGGGGTCCTCGCGGCGCCCGGCCGACGGCGGACCCTCCAGGGGTCCGCGCGGCGGGACCTCCGGCCCGGCGGCGACGGACGGCGGCGGCGGGAGCGGGCGGAACGGATTGGGGCGGAAGCGCGCCTGGTTGTCCGCCGCCTGGAGATAGCCGAGGCTGCGGAAGGGGGTGCGCAGCACGATCTCGCCCACCTCGCCGATCCCGCAGAGGAGCAGGCCGGCGCGCTCCTGGCCGTGCGCGCTCCCCTCCCGCGGCGGGCTCCCGCCGCGCTCCGCCAGCACCAGCGCCTGGGTCTCGGGCAGCGGCGCGCCGACCGGCTGGATGCCCGGCGCCGGCGGGTCGGGCACGACATGGAAGCACTTCGCCAGGGTGGTCTCGGTCGGGCCGTAGAGGTTCACCACGCCGGTGCGCGGGAAGACCGCGCGCCAGCGCTCGACGAGCTGCCCGAGGAGCGGCTCGCCGGCGAAGAACGTCCAGCGCAGGCCCGGCGCGGCGAGGCCCCGGGGAGCGGCGCCCAGCCAGGCGCCGGCCAGGGAGGGGACGGTGTGCAGCACGCTCACCCCGCGCTCGGCGAGCCAGGGGACGATGCGCTCCGGGCTCATCTCCCGCTCGTCCGGCACCACCAGCGTCGCGCCGCCGGTCAGCGGGGTGAGGACATCGCGCAGCACCACGTCGAAGGAGAGGCCGGTCAGCTGCGCGGCGCGGTCGCCGGGGCCGATGCCGAAGGCCGTGCGCTGCCAGGTGAGGAAGTGGCTCAGCCCCTTCTGGCGCCCCAGCACCGCCTTCGGCCGGCCGGTGGTGCCCGAGGTGAAGAAGATGTAGGCCGGATCGTCCGGCCGCGGCTCGGCGGGCGGGGTGGCGCCGGGGTCCGCGTCGGGACCGCCGGCGGATGTCTCCATGGCCGTCGCCGGCGGCGGCGCCGCGGACGGGGCG